>NZ_WKJO01000003.1 GCF_009674605.1 Haloferax litoreum | reverse complement strand
ACCCCGACTAGGCTGTTGGTGGACAAAGGACGATTGGTGCAGTCCCCGAACTCAGTGTGCGTTACGGTACCGGACCGAACCGACTCAGCCGAGTGGCTGGTACACCGGCAGTGAGAACAGATGCGGCACGTCGAACCCAAAGAGACGCAACCCAGCGAACAGGGTGTGCGCACCCAAGAGCAAGAACACACCGCCGAGGAGGCGGTGGACCAAACGGCGACGGCGTGTACTCACGGATTGGAACACGGTTCCGTAGAGGAACAACGCGGGGAACGTCCCGATGCCGAGGACGAACAGTGAGAGTGCACCTTTCACCGGGTCTGCCTGCCCGAAGGCGTAGAGAAATGCAGGATACAGCAGGGGGCACGGGAGGAATCCGTGGACGAACCCGAGTCCGAAGATGCGTGGGCCGCCGACCCACGTGTCGATACGCGAACTGAGCACACCGTGGACACGGTGGAATAGCCCGTCGAAGAGTGGAACGCCACGAACGAGGGTCGTGCCCGCACCGCCAGCGAGGTAACTCACCCCGGTCACGACGATGCCAACGCCGACGACGACACCAACGAGGGCGCGGACTTCGTCGCCGAGTGGCACCGTCGCGTTCGCTGACGAGAACGTCACCAGTCCGACGAGGCCGAAGAGTGCCCCGAGGATGGTGTAGACGGCGACGCGCCCGGCGTTGAAGAGCAGGTGCTGGCGGACCTGTGTGACGGTGAGAAAGCTTCCGCTCCCGCCGTCACTTCGCCCGCGTTCGTCCATCTTGTCGGCGTAGATGGAGACGAGTGGACCGCACATGCCGAGACAGTGGCCGGTGCCGAAGAGGCCGACGAGGAAGAACAATCCGAGTTCGACAGTTCTCGTCGTCGGCGTCGCACCGGGTGCGACACAGGTGTCGCCTGCGGCCTGTAACAAGACGGCGTTCATCACCGCGCGTCGAGGATGGACTCTACGTCAGCCTTCATCTGCTCTGCTTTCGGGTCGGTCCCCGTGTACGCGCGTTCGACGACGCCGTCTCCGTTGGCGAGGAGAGCCAACCCGAGGTGGTTGTACATGTACATCGAACTGTCTGTCGCACCGGTCTTCTGGAACGTGACACCGAACGTGTCTTCGACGACTGCCTTCGCGTGGTCGTGGTCGCGTGGCCGGAGGAAGTGCCAGTTGCCCGCGCCGAGGTCGACGTGCATCATGTCGGCGTACTCGCGAAGTCTGGCCTCGTCGTCGCGTGCCGGGTCGAACGTGACCGGGAGGAACACCACGTCGTCGGCGTAGCCATTCTGTGTGGCGGCCGTCTGGACTTGCCGAAGCGTGGAGATGAGAAACGGACAGATACTGTTGCAGTGACTGTAGATGAACGTCATCAAGACGAGTCGGTCGTCGAACTCCGTGGTCGATATCGTCCGGCCAGCGAGGGGCGCGTCGAGCGATACCTCCGGGAGAGATTGCCCGTACGCAGGGTACGGGAGGTTCGCACTTCGGACGGGTTGGTCCTCGGGTTTGTCGAGAACAGTCTTGGTCGACCCACCCAGAACAGACCCGACGCACCCCGTCGTCGAAGTGAGTGCAGTCGCGCCGGCCACAGCGAGAAACTTCCTGCGGTGCATTACTTGGACCTATACGATAGTCACGTGAAAGTCGGTTGGTTGGTTCCCCGAATTGTACGGCTCGAACAATCTCGGTTGAGAACGTGTCTCATCGAGAACGAATCACAGTCAGTCGGACGGCCGTCAGTCGTCCCACACCGTCACCACCGCCCCGGATACCCCGACTATCGTCCACGCGACGAGACTGGCCACGTTAGCGAGGACGACACCGAGACCGCCAGACGAGACTGTCGCAACGTCGACGACGGTGGTCAACACGAGGGCGCGAAACGCCGCATTCGGGCTGAACGCGAGTGCAACCGGAAGTGACTCGGTTCCGACGAGTCCCGACACGACGGCCCCGAAGAGACCGAGGTCGATACCCACGAGGAGCATCAATCCGAGGCCGAAGACGCCAGCGAGAGCGGCACGAGTCGAACGAACTGCCGCGGACACGGCGAGTGCGAGTGCGAGCGACGAGATGCCGTACAGCGTCGCCAACGAGACGAACCGAAGGTACAACAGTGGTGAGTCCGCGCCCCGTTGTGTCGCGTACAGCGCACCACCGGCATCGCCAGCGAGGGCACCCGCGACGAATCCGGGGAGGAACCCGAGTGCAAGTGCGACGGCGAGGACGACGGCGCGTCCGAGAAACACCCCAGTTACCACGGAGACCCGTGACGGCGGCATAATCGCGTGGACCGCCAGTTCGCCGCTGCGCCGGTCGTCGAGGAAGACACGATACCCGAATGCGAACGCGAGCAGTGGGACGAGAACCTCTGCGGGCATCGAGAGGTCGACGACGACGGGGAGGTACCCACTCGCACCCCCACCGCCGAGGACAGCGAGTCCCGAGACGACCACCGCGATGCCGACGGTCAGGAACCAACTCGCACGTGTTCGTGCCACTGTGACGACTTCGCGTCGGGCGATTGCCTCGACGTGGCGTCGGTCGAGATTCATCGGGTCGCCCCTCGAACAGTCGTGTTCCCACCCGTCTCGACCCAGTCGTCGTAGGCATCGACGAGTGGGCAGTCGTCACCACCGAACGTCGACGGCGGGCCGTCGAATCTGATGCCGCCGCCGTCGACGAAGACGACACGGTCGGCCATTCGTTCGACGGTCGAGAGGTCGTGTGATGCGAGGACGACGGCGGGGCCAGCGTCTGCAACGTCACGACAGACCTCGAAGACGCGGCGAGTCATCGTCCGGTCGAGTCCGCTCGTCGGTTCGTCGAGGACGACGAGGTCGGGGTCGCCGACGATGGCGATTCCGAGGCCGAGTAATCGCCGCATGCCACCGGAAAGCGCGCCGACGCGCCTGTCGGAGACGCCGTGGAGACCGACGAGTTCGACGACTGTTTCGTGGTCGAGTCCGTCGTCAGCGAGGTTCGCGTAATAGTCGAGTGTCTCGCTGACAGTGAACTCGTCTCGCGGGTGAAGACGCTGGGGAAGATACCCAACTGTCGCGTCGGAGTCCGTGGATTTGTCTCCGGAACGCCCGTACACGATAGTCCCACTGGTCGGTCGCTGTGCACCCGTGAGCAAGCGGAGAAACGTCGATTTGCCAGACCCGTTCGGGCCGACGACGGCGACGAGTTCGCCCGCACTGACAGTGAGCGAGACGGAGTCGAGGACCGTGAGCGTCCCGTACGAGTGAGAGATGTCGCGGACTGAGACGACGGCCGACTCGACTGTCGTCGCTGGTTCAGTGTGGATGAATTCTGAGGACGTGGTTCGAGTGTTCATGGGAGAGAGTCGTTCAGCGCCCGGTTCACCAAGACTGGGTTCACCGGGTCAGGTTCCGGGTGGGTATCGACGATGCCGCCCGCACGCATTCCGGGAACTGCACCCTGAAGCGCCCGAAGCGCTGTCAGTGCCGGCGAGCGTGCGAGTGTCGTGGTCCCACGTTCGTCGAGTCGAGCGTCGAGTGGGTCGGTCGGTCGGTACGGGCGCGACAGCGACCCGTCTGGACCGAGACCAACCGCAGTATCCCAGTAGTTCCCACTGTCGCCACGGGACCAGAGTCTGAGCGGACCCGACGTCGCGCGCGCGTGCCGTCCGTTCGCCACGAAGTCGTTGCCGACGACGCGGTTCGAGGCGACGAACGACGCCGCTTCGACGCCAACGTCGTTGCGGGCGACGACGTTTTCGGTGTACAGCGACGTCCGAGAGCCGATTTTGAGGCCGACGCCGTCGTCCACGAGGACGTTGCGGGCGACGTACGAGTCCGCTCCGGCGGTCACGATGCCGTGGTTCGACTCACGCACGTCGTTGCCGACGAGAGCGATACCCGACGGCCGAGTCATGACGACGACGCCGGTAGACGTGTTCCGAACGATGTTGTCGGCGACGAGTGCATCAGAAGTGAACATGAGGTGGACACCGAATCGAGCGTCTCGCATCGTACTGTTGCGGACGACCAAACCATCCGCGCGATGTGCGTAGACGGCGTCTAGACCACCAGTGAACGTCGAGTCCTGTACGACGACGGGGGACCGCATCATCATCACACCCATGTACCCCACGCCGGGTGCTGGGTCGCCGCGGACAGTGACGTTCGAAACGACGACAGCATCGGCGTCTCGGACGAGAACACCGTTCGACGGGGTGTCGACGCGTACTCGTGAGACGTAGATGTGTGACCCACCGAGGACGGCCACACCGGCGTCGCCGCGCCCGTAGGTTCGTTCGACGACGCTGTCCCACCCTTCGGCGTCACCCTGGACGTCGATGGTCTCGGTTCCGACGCCCGCTATCCGTAGGTCGGTGATGGCGACACCGGACGCGTTCACCGTGAGAACCGACCCGTTTCCACCGCCGTCGACGACTGTCTCGGCACCACTCCCACGGAGTGTGACCGGTTTCTCGATGCTGACCCGTGTCGTGTACGTCCCCTCGGGAACCACGACTGTCGTGTTGGGGGGCGCACGTTCGACGGCGTCCGCAATCGTCGGCGCGTCGTCGCCGACGACGACAGACACGGGCCGGGCGGTCAACTGTCGAAGTGAGTCGGCCGTCGTCGAGGCAGTCGCGGACCGGTCGGCCACCCACGACTCGTGGTCGGGGCCACCTCTGTCGACGGCGAGGGTCGAGACGAGACGCTCCCAGTCCCACACCGCGCCATCGACGCGAGTCGCGTACTCGTCTGCTTCCGACCGGTCGGAGAACGGCACGACGACGGACGTTCCGGACTCGGAGACGACGAAGTGTGCGTCACGAGCGTCAACCCACCCGGGGTCCGACGAGACGTTCACGTACCCACTCCCGGTGGGTCTGGGAGTCGTCGCCGAGAAATCGCTCACGAAGACGGCTATCGGCGGGCCGAAGCGCTGGTCGCGCCCATCACGCCGAAGCGTCTCGACGGCGGATTCGACGCCGTAGTATCCGACAACCGGTTCGTACTGGGCGTACGAGACCTGCGCTTTCGGGACGACGCCGCCGTCGGCCTGCACGGACCGAACAGATGCGACCGAGAGACCGGATTCGACTGTTTCGCCAAAGTGGACGGGACGCGGAGATACTGTCGACCCGACGGCGAACGGCGCGACGTACCCACTCACGAGAAGAACGCCGACCACCGCGATGAGAACGGGGCGACGCATCGAACTCGTCAGAAGAACTTGGCTCGGTACTGTTCTGCCAGTTCCCGGTCGAAGGCGTCGAACGCGACGATATCGTCTTCCGACAGGTCGTCGTACTGGTCGACGTACGCGACGGCGTCGTCACGAGACGCGAACGCGAGGGGGTTCTTCATCATCGGGTCGTCGACCCGGTCCGGGTTCATCTCCAAGACGTAAAACGCAGATTGGCCGTCGACGAGCGCTTTCGTCTGGTGGTCGTGTGCCCACGCACCGGCAGGTGTCTCACCGTCGAACGCCTCGTCGAAGTGACCGGGAACGGCGGCGAACGTAGTCATACACCCCGTCGAGCAGAAGAACTGGTGGTCGTTGCTCTCGTAGGCGAGTTGGGCGTTGTAGTCGGGGAACTTCGCAGGCATCATGTTACAGACGGCGCACGAGGCGTCATCGGGCACATCCGCGGGTTCGACGTCGGTTTGGGCACCGCCGTCTGCAGTCGGGGCACCGCCGAGACAACCGGCCAGTGCCGCCGTCGCGGTGAGGCCGCCAAGCTTGAGATACGTCCGTCTCGTCGGAGCAACGTTGGATGCTTCGTCGTCGTCCATGCTCCGACGTAGTCAAGATTCACCGAAAAGCAGATTGGTTCAATCATTACAAGAGTGCCGAGAATATAACTCCCACATTGCCATTTGAGCGCCGCACTAGTCCAATAGCCTAAACCAACATTGAGTGTTCCTCGAACGACTGTTCGACAGTGACCGGGAGTGTCCCCGGTACGGATAGAGCAGTTATCCCTGCCCGACCATCTGGTCTTCGTCGTCCCACTCGCGCTTCCGGAGTTCGTACTTCTGAATCTTCCCGGTGGCCGTCTTCGGGATGTCCTCGACGAACTCGAACTCACGGATGACCTTGTAGCCAGCGAGTCGGTCACGCGTGTACTCGGTCAGTTCTTCGGCGGTGACGCCGGGGTTCTCGACGTCGCCGTTGGCTGGGATGACGAACGCCTTCGGCGTCTCGCCCCACTTCTCGGACGGTGCAGGGATGACCGCCACGTCCGCGATGGCGTCGTGGTCGAACAGCGTGTCTTCCAGTTCGACCGACGAGATGTTCTCGCCACCGGAGATGATGATGTCCTTCTTGCGGTCTTGGATGGATATCATGCCATCTTCGTTGACGACGGCGAGGTCACCCGTGTGGTACCAGCCGTCGCGACGGTCGTTGAACGCCTCGTCGGTCTCGTCTGGCTTGTTCCAATACTTCTCCATCACCTGGTTGCCGCGGACGACGACTTCGCCGATGGTGCTGTCGTCGCGCGGGACTTCGTTCCCGTCTTCGTCGACGACGCAGAGGTCGGTTCCGAGTGGGGCGACGCCCTGTCGCTGTTTCAGCGAGAACCGGAGTCCGCCCTCGTCGGGAATCAGTCTGCGCGCGTCGGAGGTAGCGATGAGTGGACCGGTCTCCGTGGCACCGTACAGTTGGGTGAACTCCCACCCGAACTCGTCTTCGGTGTAGCGAATCGTCGCACTGGGTGCTGCGCTCCCGGCGGCAGTCACGCGAATTGGGTTCGCACCAGTGTACGCGGGGTCGTTCTCCTCGGCGTACTCGCGCAGGATAGACAGCACCGTCGGCGCACAGCAGAAGAACGACACGTCTTCGTCGGTAATCGCGTCGAACACGTTCTCGGCGTCGACACCGCGGGTACAGACGTGTTTCGCGCCGCGACCCGTGATGGCGTAGATGTGGCCCCAGCCGTTGACGTGGAACATCGGGAGCGTCCAGAGGTACACGTCGTCGTCCGAGATGTGGTGGTGAATCGTCACCAGTTGGGCGTGCAGCGACTCGGTTCGGTGCGTTCGGCAGACGCCCTTCGGGTCGCCCGTCGTCCCCGAGGTGTAGTTGATGGTGATGATTTCGTCTTCGGACATCTCCGGGCGCTCGTAGGCGTCCGGGTCGGCGTCGTCGAGGAAGTCCTCGAAGTCGAGCCAGTCCCCTTCGACTGCGGCGGGGTCGTTCGTCACGAAGGTATCTGCGGGCACGTCGTCGCGCACCGCCTCGATTTTACTGGCGAACTGGTAGTCGGCGTAGACCACGTCCGTCCCCGAGTCCGAGAGGAGGTACTCGTAGTCGTCGGGTGTGAGTCGGTAGTTCAACGGGACGTGAATGGCACCGCACTGCATCGACCCGAACGCCGCTTCGAGATGGTAGTGTGTGTTCGGGTCGAGGACAGCGACTCGGTCACCCTTTCCGACACCGAGGTCCTGTAACGCCGCAGAGAACCGGTCGACTCGTTCGCCGAACTCACTGTACGTAAACCGCTCAGCGTTGGTCCCGACGATGGCCTCGTAGTCGCCGTAGTACGTTCGCGCACGGTCCAGGAAATCCGTCACGAGCAACTGTTTTTTCATTCGTGAAAGACCGGGCCGCGGAGTGAACTAAACGCACCACTTGCGGCAAGATTTCAACGATTCGACTCGTGGCCCAAAATATAGTGGGGGCTTAGAGTATCACCCATCACACGAGGTTGGGTGTCGCCGAACTCAACACCTTTGAACCGAGGCCCCCTGCACTCCAGTGAATGACGACGCCGACCCTCCTCGTCGCCGGAACCGCGAGCCACGTCGGAAAGAGTACCGTTGCGGCGGGACTCTGCCGCCTCTTTTCTACCCGCGGACTCGGCGTCGCGCCGTTCAAAGCCCAGAACATGAGTAACAACGCGCGCGCCGTCGCGACCAGCGAGGGCGACGGGTTCGGTGAAATCGGGGTCTCGCAGTACGTCCAAGCCCGTGCTGCTCGCGTGACACCTACCACCGACCACAACCCGGTGTTGCTCAAACCGCACGGCGACGGAACGTCGCAACTGGTTGTACAGGGGCAGGCGGTCGGCATCAACGCCGCCGGAGACTACTACGCCGACCATTGGCACGACGCCCGTGACGCTGCACGTGCGTCACACGAACGACTCGCGGACACCGCAGACGTCGTCGTCGCCGAAGGTGCTGGCTCTATCGCCGAGATAAACCTCCACGACCGCGATTTAGCGAACGTCGAGGCGGCGCGCTTCGCCGACGCGAAGGTTCTCCTCGTCGCCGACATCGAACGCGGTGGCGTCTTCGCCAGTCTCGTCGGGACGCTCGAACTCCTCCCCGACGACATCAGAAATCGAGTCGTCGGCGCGGTCATCACGAAGTTCCGTGGCGACCCGAGCCTCCTCGACTCGGGACTCGACGCCTTCGAAGACCGAACGGGTGTCCCTATCCTCGGGGTGATTCCGTACGACGACCCCGGACTTCCCGAAGAGGATAGCCTCGCATTGCCCGCAGAAGGCGAACGGGCAATCGTCGGCGACGACGACGGAATTCCAAACGCCCGGTCGGTCACGATTGGCGTCCCACGCCTCCCGCACATCTCGAACGCGACTGACTTCGGACCGCTTACCGCGACGCCCGGTGTTCGAGTCGCGTACCTACCACTCGATGCCTCACTCGTAGATATCGACGGAGTCGTCCTCCCCGGTAGCAAGAACACGGTGGACGACTTGCTCGCACTGCGGGACGCCGGCTTCGACACCGAACTCGCCACCTTCGAGGGCCCCATCGTCGGTATCTGCGGTGGGTATCAACTCCTCGGCGAGCGAATCGAGAACGCAGATATCGAAGGCACGCGAGACGACGAGACGGTCGATGGACTCGGGTATCTGCCGACTGTGACGCGGTTTTCGCACGACAAACGGGTCGAGCCCGTCCACGTCGAATTCGACGGCAACGGACCGCTCGCAGGTGCATCAGGCCCGGTAGACGGATACGAGATACACATGGGAGAGACGCAACTGGTCGGCGACGCACTGCCAGTCACTGGAGACGGCGCTGCCACGGGACGAGTCGCCGGGACCTATCTCCACGACCTGTTCGCAAACGAATCGCCGCGAAACGCGTTCGTCGATGCCGTGTACGAGTCCGCAAGTAAAGATCGACCGAGTGGAGTTCGAGATGAACCGGACCCATACGAGCGTGCGGCGTCACTCGTCGCGGACAACGTCGACGTCGAGTCGTTGCTCGACAGCGTCGGCGTGGCGTAACCACCTGCCACCGCTCTGACGACCAGTACGCATCACAATATATCGCTCCGGAGAAATGTTCTTAGGGCTGGAATCTAGTCGTGAACTATGTCTCAATCCGTACATCTTTTCGAATCGCTCGACGAGGACGACTGTACCTACTGTGACGGAGACCTGATTCTCGGGAGTTACAAAGACAACGACGCAATCGTCTGCGACGACTGCGGGACGCCGGCAGTCCAACTCTGGTAAGCCGATTCTCGGCGAGTTCACGAGTTTCGCCAGACGAGGATGCAGCGTGTGCAGCTAAGTACGAGAATACCACAGAATTCGGGGCCGTGACGACCCAAGCGGTCAGTCTAACGCGTCTGCGACTGCCGCCCGAACCGCCCCGAACCGAACGAGGTCCGACGCCTCCTCGAGTTCACCATCCAGCGGTCTGTCGTCGTCTAACGGTGGTACCACGGACCGAATCGCGTCGCGAACGGCACTCGTACCGATGCCGAGTTCGAGCCCTTCGTCGAGGAATTCTGCCGCCTGCGCACCGCAGAGCAGTTCGACGCCGACGATAGTCGCGACGTTCTCTGCGACGATGCGCGCGTTCAAGGCGCTCTGACCGCTCATACTCACGTGGTCTTCCTGCCCCCCGCTGACGGGTGTGGAGTCGAGCGACGGACGGCCGAACGACCGGCACTCGTTGAGGAGTGCGGCGGCGGTGTACTGCGCAATCATGTACCCCGACCGGAGGCCGCTGTGTTCGGTCAAGAACGGCGGCAGATACGACTCCTGTACGTCGGGATTGAGCATCCGGTCACTCCGGCGCTCAGAGATAGCCGCGAGTTCCGTGAGTGCGCCGGCGGCGTAGTCCAGACGGAGTGCTAAGGGTTCTCCGTGGAAGTTCCCGGCGGACACGACGGCGGCAACGTCAGTTCCGGGAGCACGTTCGTCGACAGCGCCCGCGGGGAAGACGAGTGGGTTGTCGGTCACACTGTTGAGTTCGATATCGACTGCCTCACGCAGGTGGGACACGGCGTCTCTGACGGCCCCGTTCACCTGCGGGAGACACCGAATCGAGTAGGCGTCTTGGACACGCTCGCAGTCTTTGTGTGATTCGAGGACGGTCGAACCCTCGGTGAGTCGCCGAACCGCGGCAGCGCTCTCTTTTTGTCCGGGGTGCGGCCTCACGTCGTGAATCGCCGGGTCGCAGTTAGCCGTCGTTCCCATCGTGACTTCCGTCGTGAGAGCACCAGCGGCGTCCGCCGCGTCGACGATTCGCTCGGCGTCGACGACGAACAGCGACGCGAGGCCGACGGTGAGTTGGGTGCCGTTGATGAGCGCCAGTCCTTCTTTCGACTTGAGCGTCACCGGTTCCAATCCGACCGAACGGAGCGCATCACCGCCGGATTGTCGCGTCCCTTCGACGTGCGCCTCGCCTTCGCCGATGAGGACGAGCGCCATGTGCGCCAGCGGTGCGAGGTCACCACTCGCGCCGAGACTCCCGCGTGACCGGACGACTGGATGGACACCCTCGTTCAGCATGGAGACGAGCAGGTCCACGACTTCGGGGCGGATTCCTGAGTAGCCCTTCGCGAGCGTGTTGGCCCGCGTCACCATCATCGACCGGACTTCGGTCCGTGTGAGTTCGCGGCCAGCACCAGCGGAGTGACTCCGCACGAGGTTCGTCTGGAGTCGTTCGATGTCTTCCCGGTCGATGTGCGTCTCCACGAGGTGGCCGAATCCGGTATTGACGCCGTAGACGGGTTCGCCGGAGTCGAGGACCGACTCCACTCTCGCGCGCGATTCACGCATCTGTTCGATGGCGTCGGCGTCGAGTTCGACAGTCGCGTCGTGTCGGGCGACAGCGACCACGTCTTCGGGCGTCAGGGATGCGCCGTCGAGGACGACGGTGTCGGGGAATGCCGTCGGTTCACGCATGGACGACCACCCCCGACTTCAGGACAGTCGAAACGGGATTCGTGTCGAAGCGATACGAGAGGTGTGTCGCAGTGGGCACGTCGAGGACGACGGCGTCAGCGGGACTGTCGGGACGAAGCGTTCCGGTCCCATCAGTCCGTCCCAGCGCGTTCGCGGCGGCGCTGGTGATTCCCCTGATAGCTTCCTGCGGTGTCATTCGCATGCCGACGCTGGCGAGTGTGGCGACGAACCCCATGCTTCGAGCAAAGCAGTTCGGATTGAAATCGGTGGCGAGGGCGACTTCGTGACCGGCGTCGAGGAACGCGCGGGCGTCGGCGTAGTCTGCGCCAAGTCCGAACGCGGTTCCGGGGAGCATGACTGGCGTGACACCCACTTCGACGAGCGTCTCTCGACCCGACTCGCCGGTATGGAGGAGATGGTCTGCACTCGCCGCACCGACGGCGGCGGCCACGTCAGTGCCACCGATAGCGGCGAATTCGTCGGCGTGAATCTTCGGCGTGAGGCCGTATTCACGGCCTGCATCCAATATTCGACGCGATTGCTCGGCGTCGAACACGCCGCGTTCGCAGAACACGTCGCAGAACTCGGCGATACCCTGTTCGGCGACTGCTGGGAGTTGTTCGGTGACGACTTCGTCGACGTACTCGTCGGTGTCCATCCCCTGCGGGACGGCGTGGGCACCCATGAACGTCGGAACGACATCGACGGGGTGGTCGTCGCCCGCCACCGCGATTGCATCGAGCATGCGGAGTTCCGTCTCGGTGTCGAGACCGTATCCGGTCTTGACTTCGACTGTCGTCGTCCCATGTTCGAGCATCGCATCGAGGTGCGCCGTGAGATTGGCCACGAGTTCCTCGTCGGACGCCTCACGCACAGCATCGACAGTTCTGAGGATACCACCGCCCTGCGCGAGTATCTCTTCGTAGGTCGCCCCGCGGAGTTTCGCCACGAACTCGTCCGAACGGTCGCCGGCGAAGAGGGCGTGGGTGTGCGGGTCGACGAACCCCGGAAGGACCGTCTTTCCAGTCGCGTCGACTACCGTGTCGGCGTCGGCGAGTGGATAATCGGCGAGAACGTCGTCGGTCGGTCCGACAGCGACGACTCGGCCGTCGAGGGCGGCGAACGCTCCACCCTCGACGACGGTGACTCCGGTTCCCTCGTCCGGGCCAACGACGAGTTCTGCCGCGCCGTGGACGATTGTCAGGTCATCGTCGTCCGATGCACGGTTCTTCGTGTCAGCGTCATGCATCGGCCGTCACCCCCGAGAGGAAGTGAGCGACAGCACGCGCCGCGGCGTCGACAGTCCGTCCACTGTCGTCGAGCGAGGGTGCGCACTCCACGACTTCGAACCCGACCACGCGGGAGTCCGAGGCGACTCGCCGGAGCATCGTGTACAACTCACGAGTGGTGATGCCACCCGGCGTCGGCGCACTCACGCCCGGTGCGGCGGTCTGGTCGAGAACGTCCACGTCGAGACTGACGAAGACGAAGTCACAGTTTGCGAGGGCGTCGAGGGCGAAGTCGGTCGTCTGGACCGGGTCGCGGCCGACTTCGTCGGCAGTGAGAATCGTCCCACCGACCTCGCCCAAGAAGTCGGCGTACGCCGTCGATGTCTCGAAGTGCCGCGCACCGACGACGGCGAGTTTGTCCAGACCCTCGTCGAACAGTTGCCGGTACGGTGTCCCACTGGACGGTCCATCGAGCGGTTCCCGACAGTCGAGGTGGGCGTCGAAGCTCACGACGCCGACAGATGCGTCGAGGGCCAAGAGTGGACGCACGTTGCCGACGGTCAACGAGTTGTCCCCTCCGAGGAAGACAGGGAACGACCCGCGTTCGTACACGTCGGCGGTGATGTCGGCGACCATCGACTGGACACCAGCCACGCCGTCACGTGACCCATCGAACGAGACGTCACCGAGGTCAGCGACGGTCCCAACCGGGCCATCGTCGAAGTGATTCGTCTTGAGCGACGCGAGTGCGCGCCGAATCGCGGTCGGTCCCTCACGGGCACCGCGACGACCGATGACCGCGCCGTCGTACGGTTCGCCCACGAACACGGCGTCGTACTCGCTCACGTCTTCGAGACTCGTCTCGTGGACGATGTCCCCGAACTGCTCGTCGTTCGGGTCAGACGACGTTCCGTCCCAGACGGGTGGGTCGGAAATCGTCATTCGTCCCCTCGTTCCGCGTCGTACTCCCGCATCGGAACGTGGACGCACGACTGCGTCGCTTCGTCGAGGGCGTCTTCGTACCCTGCATCGGCGTGGCGGATGACGCCCATGCCGGGGTCGGTGGTGAACACCGCACGCGCCTTCTTCGCCGCGAGGTCGGTTCCATCGAGGACGACGTGGTTGTTGCTGTGGAGTGAGTTACCGATGCCGACGCCACCACCGTCGTGAACCGAGACGATGTCCGCACCGGCAGCGGTGTTGAGCAGGGCGTTCAGGATGGGCCAGTCGGCGACGGCGTCGGTGCCGTCGCGCATCGCCTCAGTCTCGCGGTTCGGACTGGCGACAGACCCCGCGTCGAGGTGGTCGCGCGTGACGACGACGGGTGCCGAAATCTCACCCGCCGCGACGAGTTCGTTTATCTTCAGCGCGAACCGGGCGCGTTCGGTGAGGCCTTCCTCGTCAGTGTGGTAGCCAAGCCAACAGACTCGCGAGGGGAGTCCCTGGAAGGACACTTGCTCCTGTGCGAGGTCTATCCAGCGCATGAGCGACTCGTTCTCGGGGAAGAGTTCCCGAATCGCCTCGTCGGTTCGGTAGATGTCTTCTGGGTCACCCGAGAGTGCGGCCCAGCGGAATGGTCCGCGGCCACGACAGAACATCGGGCGGATGTACGCGGGCACGAATCCGGGGAAGTCGAACGCGTGAGTCATCCCGCGGTGCGTCTGGACTTGTCCGCGGATGTTGTTCCCGTACTCGAAAGCGATTGCGCCACGGTCTTGCAAGTCGAGGATGGCCTGCACGTGGCGTTCCATCGTGTCGAGACTCGCTTCGACGTACGCCTCGGAGTCGTCGTCACGGAGTTGGTCAGCCTCTTCGACGGTGTACCCACTCGGGTAGTAGCCCTCCAACTCGTCGTGCGCGCTCGTCTGGTCGGTGACGACGTCGGGTATCTCGTCACGCGCGAGGAGTTCTTCCAGCATGTCAGCGGCGTTCATCTGCACGCCGACACTGTAGGGTTCTCCCGCTTCGAGAGCCTCGTGCGCCTTCTCCAGTGCCTCGTCGAGAGAGTCCGCGGCGTCCATCAGGTAGTCCGTCTCGACACGGCGTTGGATTCGGTCGGCTTTGACCTCCGCGGCGATACAGACGCCGTGGTTCATCGTCACCGCCAGCGGTTGCGCGCCACTCATGCCGCCGAGGCCACCAGTCACGACAAGCTTGCCGCGCAGGTCACTCCCGTACTCTTGTCGCGCGAGTTCTGCGAGTGTCTCGTAGGTACCCTGGATGATACCCTGCGTCCCGATGTACGCCCACGACCCGGCGGTCATCTGGCCGTACATGATTTTCCCCTGTGCCTCCAGTTCGTGGAAGTGTTCCCAGTCGTCCCAGTGGCCGACGAGATTCGAGTTGGCGATGAGGACGCGAGGGGCGCGTTCGTGCGTCTGGAACTTCCCAACCGGTTTGCCCGACTGGACGAGGAGCGTCTCGTCGTCGTCGAGTTCGCGTAACTCGGTGAGAATCACGTCGTAGGCATCCCACGAACGGGCGGCCCTGCCCGTTCCTCCGTAGACGACGAGGTCCTCCGGTCGTTCGGCTACTTCCGGGTCGAGGTTGTTGTTGAGCATCCGGAGCGCCGCCTCCTGTCGCCACCCCTTACACTCGATGTCCATCCCGGTCGGAGACCCCTGATACCGACGCCACTGCTCGCTCGGTTCGCCGAGTCGGTCTTCGACGGCGGACGATGGTTGGTCGTGCATACCTCTCACTTGGAGACCACGACGGGTATCGGTTCCCCCACCACACGGTGGTTAATTTATATAACTACCGAGTGTATCTGCTTCGCTCGTGTACGAGGCAACGCTCCGAATCAGAGACGACAGCGCGTATGCTGCCGCCACCGCTGGGACCAGTGCCACGATAGAACTGTGGTGTAACGAACACTGTGACCTGTTGCACGTGAGCCACGAAGTCGGCGGCGACGTACTCGAACGAGTGCGTGAAACCGTCGGCATCGAAGCGGCAGTCGAACGCGGCGACGAAGTCGTCGCCATCACCGCCGATTGCCTTCGACACCACGAGATAGACGATATCGAGGGCTACCTCCGCCGCCACGGCGTCCTCTTACTCCCACCGCTTCGGTACCAGCGAGGTGCGAAAGTCTGCCGTCTGCTGGCCGTCTCGGCCGCCGCGCTGACCGCTTGTTTCCGTGACCTCGTCGACAGCGGATTCGACGTGAGCGTCGAATCGAAGCGAGAAGTCTCGTTCGCGAGCGGCGATGCACCGCTGTTAGCCCCACTCGACGCGATGCCAGACCTCACCGGTCGCCAACGAGAGGCGCTCAAACTGGCGTACGAACACGGCTACTACGACCTTCCACGGGGAACAGGGACCGAAGCAATCGCGGCACAGATGGGCGTCACGCGACGGACCGCCGAAGAACACCTCAGACGCGCGGAGCGGAAGGTGATGGAGTCGGTGGTTCGCTACCTCTTCTGACCGAGTCGACGTGCTGAGAGACAGACTGCGTCGAAGGCGACAGCGACCCTACGAGTGCTGTTCGACAGATTCGGTCTGAGACGCAGACTCGTCGTTCGCCTCCTCCATCATGCCGGGAAGTTGGATGGCTTGGCTGAGGTTGCTGCGCCACGTCTTTCCGGTCTCCACGTCACCACGGATGGCTTCGAGTTCGTCGGTGAGTTCCGCCACCTGTGCTTCGAGTGCCGACTCGGAGACGAGTCGTTCGTCCAGGTCCGAGAGGCGTTCTTCGAACGTAGACGTGGTGACCATCCTGTCTTCTATCGACTCGACCTGTGACTCGATGGTCTGTATGGCTTCCTTCGACGCGGAGAGTGCCGATTCGAGACGCTCGATATCCTCGCGCATCTCTGCCGTGTCGGTTTGCAAGTCGTCGAGAACCTGCTCTGCAGTCCCGTTCTCGTCGAGGAACTCTTCGAGCGCAGTCGTGTAGGCCGCGAGGTTGTCGACACGGTTCTGGACGTGTTCGAGTCGGACGTCCAGTGAGTTCGGCGACGACGCCCCAAGTGAGTCCCGAAGGACTGCCTCCTCTTCCGCAGAGAGGTCACGGGCCGAGAGTTCGGCGACCAGAGCGCCGACGACACTGTCGGCGTCAGTCACCTTGTCCGTCTCCGATTCGACGGGGTCGGGGTCGGAGGAGTCGGTCCCGAGTTCGTCTGGTTCAGAAGCGGATTCGTCGTCTCCCTCGGCTTCGGTGCCAGCGGGGTCGACGGGGTCCTTCGTCGTCTCTTCGTCGGGCGAGTCCTCGAGACTCACATCTTCGTCGCCTGACTCTGCACTGTCCGCGTCCACCGCTTCGTCGGCGTCTTCCGGACTGTCTCTCGTGTCCTCGACTGCGTCCGCCTCGATTTCGTCGGTGTCGACGGAATCACGTTCGTCGGTGCCGACAGAGTCACGTTCGACCGACGACTGGGCTGAGTCTGCCGTTTCCACCTCTGCAGACGTATCTGGGGCGTCTTCTTCTGGCGACCCGTCGGAATCCGATTCCGTGATGAGTTCGTTCTCGTCTGCGCCCTCCGTCGGGTCGTCGAGTTCTATCTTCGACTGAGAGTCCGAGTCGGCAGACGACTGTGCCCTCGACCCGACGAACTGGATGTCCGAGGAGTTGGTGTCAGCGTGTTTGGAGTCCCATCGACCGGACGCCGAGCGGAGGTCTTCGACGCGTGGGATACGACCGTTGAAGTCGCTCCGTGAGGTGAAGGGTCGCTCGTCGGTGCCGGTGTCGTCGTCGAGTTCGGTATCGGTCGTGTCGTCGTTCGTCATGGTTGTTGAGTCGTCGCAGTCGCTCGCTGGTTCGTCACCTGCAGGGTCGATTTCGACCGCCGTTTCGGTGAGAAATGATTCGAGGTCGTTCGGCGAGAGTCCCTTGATTCCGTAGAGAGTAGACACCTCGCCGGAGGGTTCGAGTCGGTCGGCGTAGACGAACGCTCGGTCGTCGGTTTTCGTCCACTTGTCGCCGTTGTACTTCGGGTGCGATCCCAGATTCTCTAACGGGAAGTCCGGTGGCACAGACTCGAGCAGTCGAAAGTCGACGCGGTCGTCTCTCTCCGACGAAATCTCTAATCGAACGACAGAGAGTCCCTCGCCGTTCGCCCACACCGACTTCTCTACGGTGACACCGCGGATGGCGGTGACGAATTTCTCGCTGACGCGCTCCATCTCACGGAAGAGGGGCGTCATTTCGCCTCACCCCACATATCGATTGTCCGCTCGACGGTGCGTCCAATCGAGAGCACGTCGTTCCGTTCCGACGGAAGCGACCACTGACTGTGGACGGTCCCGGAGTCGTCGACGAGCCAAACACCGGGCTCTCGTGCGTCGCAATCCGGGGCGACAGCGTCGACGAACGCCGCCTCGTCTCCCACGACGACGTACATATCGAGGCCGTCGATGAACTGAAGCCACGTGATGTCCGAGAGTGGGTCGAAGCAGTCCTCGGGTCGCGGAACGTGTTCGACGGCGGCGAAGACGTACAACGAGAGATTGTTGTCGGTCGCACCCGCTTCCGACGTCCCCGTCTGGAATCCTGCCACCTCGTGTGCCGAACCAGCGACTTCGTCTCGACACATCGGTCAGACACCTCGGGCCGACCTGCGAAGCGTGCCCTCGTCGGTGGGGACCGAGCCATCGTCGAGTCCCTCGTCACACCGCATCGCCAATCACCCCATCTCCATCGTTGCGGCCACCGGGTGTGACCGGGCAGGACGACCAGAGTCTTGAGTGTGTAGTATGAACACTACTGGCATCTCTGATCCCCGTGACACCATCCGGTGAGTACCCGAGTTCCCCCCACTCGAACTCGAGGTGACCG
The DNA here is from genome assembly GCF_009674605.1 of Haloferax litoreum. Taxonomy (NCBI): domain Archaea; kingdom Methanobacteriati; phylum Methanobacteriota; class Halobacteria; order Halobacteriales; family Haloferacaceae; genus Haloferax; species Haloferax litoreum. The sequence continues at coordinate 238,804 of NZ_WKJO01000003.1, read as the reverse complement.
CTTATTTTGTCAATCTTTTGTCCACCCATACTAGAAATTATTGATATCCTACACACTTGTAAGTACCGTCATAACCACTCCTAAACTCCAGATTTAATGGAGTATAGGGCCTCTTTCTTGTGGTATCGGGAGGCTTTCAGTCTCCGGTGTTACGACTCGAGGACAAATCACGGTGAGTCGGCCCACGTGCGCGACCGAGTGAAGTCGAGCGACGAGTGGTAGAGTGTAATCTCGATAACACTAATTAGTATTGTGGTATTTGGCCAATACTATTGTTGCTGCTACTCGTTCTCACCACCCGGACGTGCTTTCAGTTCCAGCGTATAGCCGAACGGGTCTGTGACGTACACCGCAGGTGCGACACCAGTCGCACCAAGTGGTTCGAGTTGCCGGTCGATGTCCACCCCCCCATCTTCGAGATGTCGGCGGAGTTCGTCGATGGTGTGGTCGAACTCGATGGCGACGTGGTCGAACGCCGTCTCGTTCGGCGGTTGGAACGTCGACGTCGGTTGGAGGTGGATGATACTCACCGGTGTGAGTCGAACCGAGACGAACGGTTTCTCACCTGCTTCGAATAGGTCCCGGTTTTCGATGTCGAATCCGAGTGCGTCGCTGTAGAACGCGAGTGCGTCGTCGAGGCCATCTTCGGGGATTCGCAAGTTGACGTGGTCTATCGCAGTGACGTCCATGATTGGGTATCAGCCGCAGGTGTGGTAAATACTCACTCGCCGGTGAACAGTGGGGAACCAATGTGAGCTCTATAGAACAGACCTACAATTTACGCAAAGATAGTATGTTTTATCGCCACCTTGTCCAGTAATATCGATTGTTTCCTCTATTTAGACAGTAGACAGTGAAATGTTACGCCTACCCCATTAAATTTGGAATAAATTAGTTTAAATTTGAAAAGGATGCTAACGGGGAGACAGTGGAGTTAGACGACACGACGCGAGACCCACCACCACGCGTCGTATCGCAGGGTTCCGAAACCGCAATTCATTGGTAGCAGGTCGTCATACGAGACGTGTGAACCAAACGACGGCGTCCGACCAACACGTCCTCGCAGGCTATCGGGGTCGGATGCTACTCACCGTCTCGCTCGCGTGGGCGGTTCTTCAGGCGGGCCGGTTCCTCTTGTCACCACTTCTCCCGACGATTATCGCGGATTTACAGATTACCGAAGCAACCGCAGGAATCGCCCTCGCACTGTTTCAGGGGGTCTACGCGATTACCCAATATCCCGGTGGTGAATACTCCGACCGGTGGACGCGCGCGACACTCATCGTCCCCGGTCTCGCCCTCCTCGTCGTCGGATTCGCGACGTTCGGTGTCGCGGGAGGACTCGCTGGATTCGTCGTCGCCGCCGTCGTCACCGGACTCGGAAAGGGATTCTTCGCGATTCCGTCGCGTGCACTCATCTCAGACCTGTTCGTCGAACGTCGCGGGCGCGCACTCGGCCTCTACGCTGCGGGTACAGACCTCGGTGGTCTCCTCGCCTCTGGCCTCGCCATCCTCGCACTCACATACGCGACGTGGCGCACGCCGTTTCTCCCGGTCGCTGTCGTTCTCGGGGGACTCACCGTCCTCTTTGCCCTCTGGTCCACAGAAGGGTACGAAGTCGGGTCCCCGAGACTCGACGCCTCCGGGACCATTCGGCGACTGCTCGCCAGTCCCGCGCAACGCCGAACACTCGTCGCGTTCGGCCTGTTTTACTTCATGGTCGGGGGATTCATCAACTTCTTTCCGACGTACCTTATCGAGGCGAAGGGATTCGACCAACAACTCGCGAGCGCAACCTTCGCCGTCGTGTTCGCAGTCGGGATTACCATAAAGCCCGTCGCTGGCGGCCTGAGCGACCGGTTCCGAAGAGAGTCGATTGCCGTCGTCGGTCTCCTCGTCGCCGCTGGTGCGCTGGCAGTGCTCTCGTTCGTCGACGCGCGTGCGTTCATCTACGTCTCGGTCGTGGCCCTCGCAATCGGCTACAAGATGGAGTTCCCCCTCGCAGACGCCATCATCTTCGACAACGCACCGGACGACGACAGGGGTGCCGACCTCGGTGCCGCACGGGCGTTCTTCCTCGGTGCGAACGCCGTCGGTCCTGCCTACGTCGGCATCGTCGCCACGTACCTCGGTTACGTCGTGGCGTTTGCCGGTCTCGCTGTGTGCCTCGTCGTCGCCGCTGGACTCCTCTACTGGGATGCGCGCGTCCGGTAAAACAAAACTGAACCCCGTATCGAAGGGCGAGTCAGTGGGTGCCACTGTTGTCGTCTGGTGTCGATTCGTCGGATTCGACCGTCGAGTGCCCGCTCAACGACCGAGTTTCGCTTTCGTGTACGCTTTCAATCCTCCTTGTTCGACCAGCGACTGGAGGAACTCCGGGAGTGCCTCCGCGTCGTACTGTTCGTCTTTCGTGTGGTTGACGACGATGCCTGTGTCCAAGTCCATGTGAATCTCGTCGCCGTCGTCGATGGCATCCGCGCCCGGGCAGATGAGGACCGGCAAGCCGAGATTGATGGCGTTTCGGAAGAAGATACGCGCGAACGACTGGGCGACGACGCCCGAGACGCCCGCACCGACGAGTGAGAGCGGCGAGTGTTCGCGCGACGACCCGCTTCCGAAGTTCTCGCCCGCGACGACGAAGTCGCCCGGTTCGACAGAGTCGGAGAACTCCGGTCGCAGGTCTTCGAACGCGTGTTGTGCGAGTTCGTCGGGGTCGGACGAGACGATGAAGCGCGACGGCGTTATCTGGTCGGTGTCGATGTTGTCGCCGAAGACCCACGCGCGCGCCGGGTCGCTCGGGTTCGTCCCCCCGGAGGTCGTATTCGAGTCCGTCATGGCAGCACCTCCGCGAAGATGGTGTCGTCGTAGCGATTCGTCTGAATGTTCCTCGGGTCCGTAATCTCACCGTAGAGTGCGCTCGCACCGACGGTTGCCGGACTCGCGAGGTACACGTTCGACTCCATCGAGCCTTCGCGTCCGGGGAAGTTCCGATTCGCCGTGGCGAGACACACGTCACCGTCTCCGAGTACGCCCTGGTGGTACCCCGCACAGGGTCCACACCCAGCGTTCTGGATGACTGCACCGGCATCGGTGAGTGTCTGGAAGACGCCCGTGTTTAGCATGTGCCTGTAGACCGATTTCGACGCCGGGACGACGACCATCCGAACGTTCGGGGCGAGCGTCTCGCCTTCGAGGATGTCGGCGACGATTTTGATATCCTCGTAGCGGCCGTTAGTACACGTTCCGACGAACAGTTGGTCGATTTCGGTCCCTTCGACGTCAGTCACGTCGACGGCGTTCTCCGGGTTCGACGGCTTGGACACCTGCGGTGCCAACTCGGCGGCATCGTAGGTGTGGACCGACTCGTAGTCGGCGTCGTCGTCTGAGCGGAACGCGTCGTCGAGGTCGATTTCGTTCCCCGTCTGGCGTTCGAGATACGCGGCAGTTCGGTCGTCGGGCGCGACGAGACCCGTCTTGCCGCCCATCTCGATGGCCATGTTCGACAAGACGAGTCGTTCGTGGATAGGGAGCGATTCGATGGTGCTCCCGGCGTACTCCGCGGCCTTGTAAGTACATCCGTCGAAGCCAACGTCGCCGATGAACCGCAGTATCAGGTCTTTCGCGTAGACGCCGTCTTGCAGGTCGCCGTCGACTTCGAAGCGCATCGTCTGCGGGACGCGGAACCAGAGTTCGCCGGACGCCAACGCGGTGCCGAGGTCGGTGGACCCGACGCCGGTTCCGAACGCGCCCAGACCGCCGTACGTCGTCGAGTGGGAGTCCGCCCCGATGACGAGGTCACCGGGCGAGACGAATCCCTCTTCGACGAGAACGGCGTGACAGATGCCGTCACCGACGTCGAACTGGTTCGCGCCGTGTTTGGCGGCGAAGTCACGGACGGCGTTGTGATTGTTCGCGGCCTGTACCCCGTCGGCGGGGGCGTGGTGGTCGATTGTGAAGATGGTACGGTCGGGCGCGAACAGGTCGGCGTCCTCGCCCGCCACCTCGTGGAACGTCTGGAACGCGAGTGGCCCCGTGATGTCGTGCGCCATCGCCACGTCGATTTCTGCTTCGACGTAGTCGCCGGCGCGGGCGTCGGTCCCAGACTTCTCCGAGAGGAGTTTCTCTGCGAGTGTCTTTCCGGTCATGTGTTCAGTTCTCCTGTTTGTCGGCGGCGACGGTTTCGAGCACACGCTCGACCGTCCCACCCATGAGGACGTGACTCGTCGCCCCGAGTCCGAGGCGGTCGGACACGTCGTGGGCGGCGGCTTCGATGCGGTCGAAATCGACGCCGTGGTCGACGCCCATCCGTGTGAGCATCTGGACGAGGTCTTCTGTCGGCGTGTTTCCGACGCCGGACATCCCCTCAGGGAGGACGACGCCGCCGCCGAGGCCGCAGACGGACGCGTCGAAGCGGTCGACGCCGACTGCCATCGCGGCGAGGGTGTTCGCGAGACTCATCCCGTTCGTGTCGTGGAGGTGTAACCCCATGTCGAGGTCCGGGTGGGCCTCGAACGCGGCGCTGAATCGCTCAGTAATCTCTACGGGGTTCGCGAGACCCATCGTCGTCGCGAGCGTCACTTCGTCGACGCCGGAGTCGACGACACTGTCGACGACTGCGAGCGTCTCTTCTGCGTCTATCTGGCCCTCGTACGGACAGTAGAAACTCGTCCCCATGCCCGCTTCGACTTCGATGCCGTGGTCGTGGGCGAGTTCGACGATGTCGTCCATCTCGGCGAGGACCGCTTCGCGCGTCCGGTTCTGGTTGTTCTCCGTGTACGTCTCGCTCACCGTGACGAGGGCGTTCACTTTGTCTACCTCGGCCTCGACGGCGCGTTCCATGCCGACGAGGTTCGGAACGAGGGCGCGGTAGGTGACGTCGTCGTTGCGGGTGATTTTCTTCGCCACCTCGTCGGCGTCTCGAAGCGTCGGGACGGCCTTCGGGTGCGTGAACGACGAGATTTCGATTTCGTCGACACCAGTCTCCGAGAGCGTGTCGATTATCTCGACTTTCTCGTCGGTCGGGACGAACTCGTCGAGTCGCTGGAACCCGTCGCGGGGCAACATCTCGACGACGTGAATCTGGTCTGGGAGTTCTGTGAGTAAGTTCATATGACACCGTCCGTTTCGAGTTCGGCGAGGAATTCGTCGTCGTAGCCGAGTCGTTCCCGGAACACCGTCTCGTTGTGTTCACCGAGACTGGGGCCGAGGTACTCGACGCTCCCCGGCGTCTTCGAGAACTTGGGGAAGACGTTCTGGACGACGGCGTCGCCGAGGTCCGGGTCGTCGATGGTCAAGAACGCCTCACGGGCCTGGTAGTGTTCGTCGTTCAGGATGTCTTCGACGTTGTAGACCGGCGCGAGCGTCGCGTCTGCTTCTTCGAACGCAGTGAGGATTTCCTCGCGGGTGTGGTCGTCCATCCAGTCTTGGATGATGTGGTCGAGTTCGTCGACGTGTTCCAGTCGGTCTTCGTTGGTCTCGAAGCGTGGGTCGTCTTTCAGTTCGGGACGACCGATGGCCTCGAACGTCCGTTCTGCGAGGGGTTGCGCACTGGCGGAGATTGCGACCCAACGGTCGTCGCCAGTTCGGTAGACGTTCCGCGGGGCAGAGGACGTCGAGCGATTACCCGACCGGGCTTCTACCTCACCGAGTTGGTCGTACCTGAGTGGTTGCGGGCCGAGTAAGCCGAAGATTGGTTCGATGAGACTCGTGTCGATGTACTGGCCGCCGCCCCCGTGGACGTCGCGGTGGTAGAGTGCGAACATCACCGCGAACGTCGAGAACAACGCCGCGATGTTGTCTGCCAGTCCCGTCGGTGGGAGGAGCGGTGGCGAGTCTGGAAAGCCGTTCAGGTAGGCGAATCCGGACATCGCCTCCGCGAGCGTTCCGAACCCGGGGCGCTCGGAGTACGGTCCCGTCTGGCCGAACCCGGACATGCGGAGCATGACGAGGTCGGAGTTCACCTCGGAGAGGTCCTCCCACCCGACTCCCCAGCGTTCGAGGGTGCCCGGTCGGAAGTTCTCGATGAGGAGGTCCGCCTCGCTGACGAGGTCCTCGAACACCGCTGCACCCTCCTCGGTGGAGATGTTCAGAGTTATCGATTGCTTGTTCCGCGAGAGGTACTTGTGCCAGAGGCCGACGCCGTCTTTCTGCGGGCCGAATCGGCGGATGTGGTCGCCGAACTTCGGGTGTTCGATTTTGATGACCGTCGCCCCGAAGTCGGCCATGAAGCGGCCGACAGTCGGGCCAGATATCATCGACCCTGCTTCGAGGACGACGAGGCCGTCGAGTGGTCCGTTCGTGTCGTCTGTCATATCGTGCGTATCTCGTTCGTGTTGTCGTGGTGCGTTCGTCCGATGGTTCAGTGTCCGTGGTCGGTAGTATCGATGCAGTGGTGGGAGTCAGACTGGCCGGTCGACGTGCGTCCCGTGTCCCTTCGTGCCGACGATGTCGCCGTCGTCGTAGGCGAGTTGGCCTTTCACGACGGTCTGTGTCGGCCACCCCGTCACGTCGCGGCCCTCGTAGGGCGAGTACCCGCTGACGCTGTGCAGGAGTTCGGGCGTCACCGTCTTCGTCTCGTCGAGGTCGACGACGACGAGGTCGGCGTCGCTTCCGACGCGAACCGTCCCCTTCTTGGGATAGAGGTTGAACGCCTTCGCGGCGTTCGTACTCGTGACCTCCACGGCGCGTTCCAGTGAGATGCGGCCTTCGTTGACACCCTCGGAGAGGATGAGCGGCAACATCACCGGTGTCGAGGGGAACCCGAGGAGACTATCGCGGATGCCGTCACCGAACTTGTTCTCGGCGAGGTTGGCACAGTGGTCGGTGCCGATAGTCGAGATAGTTCCGTCGGCGAGGCGTTTCCAGAGTGTCTCTTGGTCCTCTTTCGACCGAACTGGGGGATTGACCTTCATCCGTTCGTCGCACTCGTCGGTCGTGAGTGTGAGGTAGTGGATACAGGTCTCGCCCCACGTCTCGTACCCGGCGTCGTGAAGCGCGGCGAGTTCGTCTGCGGTCTGTCCGGCGGAGATGTGGACCGCGTAGAATCGGTCGTCGTACCCGTGGACTTTCGCGAGCGACGACCCCGCGACCATACTCTGGGTCTCTGCGTATCCGGGGAACTCCTCGACCATCACTTCGTAGCCTTCGTCCGCGTCGGCACCGGTGTCGTCGGATTCGGATTCCAGATAGACGTTGCCGCCGGCGAGTGCGTTCGTTATCTCGACGTTCTCGGAGTGATAGCCGAGCGTGGTCGGCACGTCCTGTTCGGCGAGTTTCTGGACGAATGCGTCGCCGAAGTCGTCTTTCATGTCGCAGTCGACGCCGAACTTCTCCCGTGCGGAATACTTGTAGTTCATGTACCACTTGAACGTCGTGATACCGAACTCGTCGATGATGGTCGGAATCTCTTCGACGTGCTCCATCGAGAGCAAGCCGAGCGAGAAGAAGTAATCGTGGTAGTAGTTCGGTTCGGCCTCGTCGAAGTACCCCGGCATGATGTCGGCGTACGCGCCAGCACGACGGAAGTAGTTGCCAATCGTGGTCACGCCGCCGACGAGGTCGGACTTGGACTCGGACTCGGCGTCCGCTTCCAGTCCACGGTAGATGCCGTGGTGGGTGTGCGGGTCGATTGCGCCGGGGAGGACGTACTTCCCAGTCGCGTCGATTTCTGTCTCACCCGAGAGCGTCCCCGGTGCGGCGATTGCGGCGATGGTCTCCCCATCGGCCGCAACGTCGGCCTCGAAGGTCCCGTGTTCGGGTGTGACGACAGTCCCGTTCGAGATGACGAGGTCGTACGTCATAGCGTCTCGACCCACGACTGAACTTCTTCGGTCTCCAGCACCTCGGCGTACTTCATCCACAGGTCGAGGAGACCAATCTTGTGGGATGCCTCGATTCGGTCGAAGATACACTCCTGTGGCAAGATGACGCTGAATCCGTTTTGCTTCGCGTCGACTGCCGTCGCCCTCACACATCCGCTCGTGGAGTTGCCGACGATGATGACCGAGTCGTGGTCACCGCGGACGAGTCGAGAGAGTAAGTCGGTCCCGTAGAACGCCGAGGCGTAGGACTTGTCGACGACGGTATCACCCTCTTCAGGTGCGACGGGGTCGACGATGTCGAGGTCCGGGTGGTCCGGGTCGTCGTAACTCGACGGGACGACACGGGTGTACGTCACCGGGAGTCCTTCCTCGCGCGCGAAGTCGAGAAACGGGTCGATGTACTCGATTGCGTTCCACGCGATGTCGCCCATCGCGGTGCGGTACTCCTCGACGGCGTCGAGGATGGGGACGTTCTCGCCGACGATGAGTCGCTGCATGTCGATGACGAGAACCATCGGGTTCTCGCCCATGCCGCGCGACTCCCACGACGACGCGCCCTCCTTGTCGTAACCAGCCTTCGTGATGACCTGTTTATCCTGTTCGGATAGCAGGTCCTCCCAGATACGGTCTGTCATGACTCGCTTCGACTGAGATGCGATGGCATCCAGCATAAAAGTACGGCACACATACGCGTGCACATGTTACGGGGCGAACACCTCCAGCATTCGCGCGACCCAGTCTCTCTCCACGCCGCCGGGTGCCCGGACGATGGGGAGGTCGACACCCATCTCACGCAGTTCGTCGAGTCGCTCCCGGGCGTCGGCCGGCGTCCCGACGATGCCGAGGGGTGAGAGGAAGTCGGCTGAAATCTGCTTTGCGCCGGCCTCAGTCGTCGGTGCGGCTCGAACGGCTTCGACTTCGTCGGCGAATCCGGCCTCCTTGGCCGCCCGGTCGTAGTATCCGGGGACATCGCGCAGGTAGTACGCGACGTGTTCGGCGGCAGAACGGTGCGCCTCGTCTGGGTCCTCGTGGACCGACGTGAGGACGTACATCGCCACGTCGACGTCGGAGACGTCGCGTCCGGCGCGTTCAGCACCCGTTTCGAGCCATCCCATCGCCTCCTCGAACTGAGGGCGCGGATAGAGGTTGGGAAGCCATCCGTCGGCCACCTGTCCGGTGAGCCTGACGTTCGAGGGACCGAGTGCCCCGTTGTAGATAGGTACCTCGTCGCGGACTGGTTCGAAGGCATCCCAGAAACTCGTTCGCTCGGGCGTGAAGAACTCGCCGTCGAACGAGTCTGCGTCACCCCGGAGATACCGCCGGACGAGTTCGACATACTCGTGCATCCGGGAGAGTGGACGCTCGAACGGGACGCCGTGGAACGTCTCGACGACGCCGGGGTGGGCGACACCGAGGCCGAGAATCGCGCGACCGTTCGAGTGCGCGTCAAGCGTCGCCGTCGCCGCCGCGAGCGTCGCTGGCGTGCGCGAGAACACGTTGACGATGCCCGTCGCGAGACCGATTTCGTCGGTGTGGACGGCCCAGCGCTCCAGTTTTCCGAATGCGGTCTTTCCCTGTCCTTCCGCCGCCCACGCCGACTCGTACCCCAGTTCTTCCGCGCGGACGACCAGCGAGGGGTCGTCTCGGAGTGCGAAGAGGACGCCAATCCGCTCGCTCATTCAGCGTCCCGCGGTTCCGCTACCCCTTCCGTGGTGGGGTCGGGTGCCTCGATAGGGACGACACCATCTGCTGCCAAGTCGTTCCAGATGTCGAGTCGTTCGATGAGTCCACGGCGGACTTCGTACACGTCGACGTACCGCACGTCTTCGAACTCGACACCGTCGTTGTCGACGCCGTAGAGTCGGCCGATACTGACGACGGTGTCGCCCGCTTCTATCCAGCGGTCGAACTCCTTCGCCGCCCACTCGTATCGTGGCGCGAGGAAGTCGAGGAAATCGTACGCCGCGGTCGGTCCCTCGAACGTCGCGCCGGGGAGTGTGATGACCGCGTCCTCGGCGAACAGGTCGCCGACGGTCTTTCGCCTGTCGTCTTCCATCCGGTCGAAGAACTCTTCGACGATGACCCGTGGTGAGTCCATAGTTTCAGCGTGTTCCCAACCACCATAGTTTTTCACCTCATTTCGACAGACACGCTGCTCGCCACGTGTTTCAGTCGCGTACGCGAGCGAAGTCCAACCGCTGGCGGTAGTTTTACGAGAGAGTCTGACTAGCAGGGTCCATGGACGAGCAAGCAGCGCGTACACCCAGCGATAGCGTCGCGGAAGTTGTCTCGGTGTCGGACATCGAGTGGGACATCGACACTGACGTTCTCGTCGCTGGCGGCGGTGGAACAGGGTTAGTCGCCGCGCTGGCGGCCAGCGAGAATCCGGAGATTCGCGTAACGGTCTTAGAGAAGGCACCACACTGCGGTGGCAATACCTCGCTTTCGACGGGGATGATTCCCGCGGCGGGGACGCGACTCCAGCGGGAGGCGGGTATCGAAGAGACGCCCGCCGACATGGCACGGGATATTCTGGAGAAGAACGACTATCAAGCCGACGAAGAACGCGTCACGTACCTCTGCGAGGAGAGCGCGAACCTCATCCACTGGCTGGTCGACGACTGGGACGTCACGCTTCACCTCGTCGACGACTTCAAATATCCCAAACACTCCGAGTTTCGGATGCACGCCCCCGACGGGAGAAACGGTGAGAATCTGGTCGCAGAACTCGTCGAACGGGTCGAAGACGCACCGAACATCGAACTGCTGACGAACGCACCCGTCACGAAACTCGTCGCCGAAGACGGTGCTGTCCGCGGCGTCGTCGCTGGCCTCACCCACGACGAGGCAATCGAGGCAGAGAAGGTCATCCTCGCGACGGACGGGTTCGCGGGGAACCACGAGATGATTACCGAGTACTGTGAGGAAGACGTCGAACGAGCGCTGTACTTCGGGTCCGATGGAAACACCGGCGACGGCGTCCGCTTCGGCGCGGAACTCGGCGGCGAACTCGCGTGCATGGACGCCTATCAGGGACACGCGACTGTCGCGAGTCAGACGGGGATGCTCTCTACCTACGCTGTCACGATGAACGGCGGCGTCCTCGTCAACGAAGACGGCGAACGCTTCGGCGACGAGTCGTCGGGCTACAGCGAGTTCGCCATCGACGTGCTGAAGCAACCCGGCGGACAGGCGGTCCAACTGTTCGACGAACGCATCTTCGAGAAGTTACAGGGCGAGTTCGACGACTTCGACGAAGCAGTCGAACACGGCACCTACCACAGCGCAGACTCCGTCGCGGAACTCGCAGACAGACTCGGGGCCGACGGGGAGCGTGCCGCAGAGACCATCGCCGCGTACAACGAGGCCGCGTCGGCAGGCGAACCCGACGAAGTCGGCCGCGTCGACGGAACCCACCCGCTCGAAGCGCCGTTCTACGGGACCAAAGTCACCGGGTCACTCTTCCACACGCAGGGTGGCCTCGTCGTCGACAAACACGCGCGTGTCCTCCGAACCGACGGAAGTGTGGTCTCAAATCTCTACGCCGGTGGCGGCACGGCCTGCGGCATCAGCGGACATGGTGCAGGCGGCTATCTCTCTGGGAACGGGTTGACGACTGCGCTCGGGTACGGCCGTCTCGCCGGCATCCACGCGAGAGAGTCGTTCGAATAGGCGTCTGCGGACCACAGCCACCGCCACTACGTTTCGACTGTCGCTCTTCCACCGTCTACGAGTATCGTCTCACCAGTGACGAAGCTCGCCCTATCCCCCGCGAGAAATGCGACGACAGACGCCACTTCTTCCGGGTCGCCGACTCGTTCGAGCGCCGACAGCGACCGGAACCTGTCGAGTGCATCGGCGTCGTCTTCGAACGGTTCGGTCATCGGCGTCCGAATGTACCCGGGGGCGACGGCGTTGACGCGGACGCCATCGGGGCCCCACTCCGCCGCGAGCGTCCGAGTGAGTCCCTCCACCCCTGCTTTCGACGTGACGTAACTAGCCCGACCGGCCGCACCAACTTGTCCGTAGATAGACGAGACGTTCACGACGGCCCCACCGTCTGTTTTCAGATGAGGTGCCGCCGCTCGGCAGAGACGAAACGGCCCAGTGAGGTTCACGTCGAGTGAGTCCGTCCAGTCGGAATCCGACAACTCTGCCACGGGCCCTCGTCGGATGATGCCTGCCACGTTGACCACCACGTCGATTCCACCCGTCTCGACTGCGGTGTCCACGAGTCGAGCGACGTCCGTCTCGTCGGTGACGTCTACGGTGACGGCCCGAAACGACCCCGACCCACCCGCACACACCTCTGCTGTCTCGTTCTGGTCTGTCCTATCGCCACCGACGACTGTCGCACCGGCGTCGACGAACGTCTGCGCGCACGCCTGCCCGATTCCACTCGCCGTTCCCGTGACGACCACAGTTTGGTTCTCGAACGTGTGTTCGTTCGGCACCGACTGGTCCGGACTGGATGTGACCATGAAACGCGTACAGCGTGGAGTGTAATGAACGTGTGTTAGCCCCCCACACACTGAGCAGGAGGTGAATCCTGCTATTCTAAGCAGAGAGAGCCAGAGAGCCGAGTATAGACCACATCCAGAACACGAACGTCACCGGAACGTGACAGAACGAGTACGCTAGTATTTATTACTTATACCCTCTAACCCCGAGAACGATTGCCATGGGTAAGACTCTCAAGTCTTCGACGAGCAACAGGCGACGCTTCCTCAAAGCAACGGGCGCGAGCGTCGCGGCACTGACACTAGCTGGATGTACGAGCGACGACGCTGGCGGCAGCGGCGGCGGTTCGGGCGGTGACTCCGGCGGCGACTCCGGTGGGTCCGGAGGAGACCAAGGGACGACGACCGGAACTCCCGAACAATCGGTCGAGGAGATTATCATCGGTTCGAACCACCCGTTGTCCGGTGGCCTCGCCGCCACGGGCGTCGGGATGAGCAACGCCATCAAACTCGCCGCGATGCGGAAGAACGAGGAAGGTGGCATCGAGTCACTCGGTGGCGCACAGGTGAAAGTCATCGAGGGCGACAACCAAGGGAAACAGGAACTCGGCGGTCAAGTGAGCGAAGAACTGCTCAGCGACGGGGCACACGTCCTCACCGGGTGTTACTCCTCGCCGGTGACGACGGCGGCGACACAGGTCGCCGAGCGACAGGGTGTTCCGTTCGTCGTCTCCATCGCGGCGGCGGACAACATCATTCAGGGTCGTGGGTTCAACTACGTCTACCGCCCACAACCACCGGCGCGCCGTCTGGCGAGCGACTACGCGGACCTCGTTCCACAGGTCATCCGTGACGGTGGCGGCACCATCGACACGGCGGGTCTGTTCTACATCAACAACAGTTACGGGCAGGCGATTCGCGACAGTCTCCGGGAGTTCCTCCCGCAGCAGAACGTCGAAATCGTCGAGGAGACGGCTATCGAGTTCGGCGCGTCGAACGCCAACACGCAAGTCTCGAAACTCCGCAGCGCCGACCCCGACACCATCATCGCCACGACGTACGTCGCCGGCGGTGTGCTCCTCGCACAGGCCCTGCAAGACCAGGACTACCGTCCACCGCACCTGACTGCCTCCGCGTCGGCGACGTTCACCGACGACGATGCTATCGCCGACATCGGCGAGTTCGCCAACGGCGTCATGGACAACAACTACGCGCTGAACCCGACCATCGACAAGACCGCAGAAGTTCGGTCGCAGTTCACCGATAACTACGACCAGGAGTTCTCCGCGTCCGTCGGGATGGCCTACACTTCGGCAGAGGTCATCATCCAAGCGGTCGAAGAAGCGGGTAGCGACGACCCCGACGACATCAACGAGGCGTTGAAGAACCTCCAGTACGACGACCACATCTCCGCGATGGGCACCATCGAGTTCGACGAGGAGGGTGAGAACGTCAACGCCCTCGGACCGGTCAATCAGGTCCAGGACCTCTCGGTCAAGGTCGTCTACCCCGACGAGTACGCGGAGGCCGACCCACAGGTCTAATTTCGCGTACACGTCAACGAATCGCCGCAAAAAAGATGGTTACCTTTTATGGCAGTTGCCAACAATCCCCGAGCGTAGACACCGCATGCGACACCTAGTCACATCGGTCGCACCACTCCCACTGCAAGGTGGTGGTCTCGGCCGATTCACCGATCCGTTTGCACAGTTCCTGACCGACGTCGCCAACATGGAGCCGGTTCTCCTCCAGTTGCTCGCGTTCGGCCTCCTCCTCGGAGGCGTGTACGCACTCACGGCACTGGGTCTGACGATGATATTCGGCGTCATGGACGTCATCAACTTCGCCCACGGCGTGTTCCTCGTCGTCGGGATGTACACGGTCTGGTTGGTCTCGACCACAGTCGGAATCAGCCCGTTCGTCGGCATCCCCATCGCGGCACTCGTCTTGTTCGTCTTGGGTATCGGCGTCCACGTCTTGACGGTCGAACCAATCATCGAGGCACCCCAACAGAACCAACTCATCGCCACCCTCGGCGTGTTGCTGATAATCCAATCCGCCATCGAGATTATCTTCACGCCGGACCCACAGCAAGTCGAACTCTCGCTCGGGTCCGTGCAGGTCGGTGGCGTGTTCATCCCGCTCGGCCAGTTCTACGCCCTCCTCATCGCCCTGGGCACGATGCTCGGCGTCCGCGCGTTCTTGAACCGGACCGACCTCGGTCGCAAGATTCGCGGCACGGCGGACAACCGCGACGGTGCCCGCTACGTCGGCATCAACGTCCCGCAAATCAACTACCTCACCTTCGGTATCGGCGCAGCACTCGCGGGTGTGGCCGGCGGGTCCATCGCACTCTTCCAGCGGTTCGACCCGTTCACCGGTGAGACGTACCTCATCAACGCCTTCGTCATCGTCATCCTCGGCGGTCTCGGGTCGTTCCCCGGGGCGTTCGTCGGTGGACTCATCGTCGGCATGATTCAGGTGTTCGGAGGGTACTACCTCCCGGGAACGACCTCACAGGTGCTCATCTTCCTCTTGTTCATCGGAACACTGCTGGTGAAACCTGAGGGTCTCTTCGGAGGTGCGAACGCATGAGCACCCTCGACTCCGTTCGTGAGAGTTACCAGACGTTCGACGACCAGCGGTTCGCACCACTCGTGAAGGGAGTCGTTCTCTTCGCGCTCCTCGCCGCGCTCCCGTTCATCATCGAAATCGACGTGGCCGGGATGGAACTCGCGGCCACCTTGAGCCTGAAAGTGCTCATCTTGACCGTCATCTACGCCTACACCGCCCAGTCGTGGAACATCATGTCCGGGTACACTGGGCAGTTCTCGTTCGGTCACGCGGCGTTCTTCGGAATCGGCGCGTACGCGACGCAGAAACTCCTCGTCGACTTCGCCATCAATCCCTGGATTGGGATGCTCGTCGCGGGCATCATCGCCGGACTGTACGGCCTCCTCATCGGTGCCCTCACGTTCCGCTTCAATCTCAAGGGACACTACTTCGCGCTGGCGACGCTCGCGTTCGCCGAACTGCTGCGGTTCGTCGTCACGAACATGTCGGAACTGCGCGGGGCTAACGGCTACTTCAAACCGTTCCCCCGTGACTACGGTGCCGAGTACGGCCTCGCTGCGTTCCAGTTCCAGAGCGACCTCCCGTACTACTACGTCATCGTGGGGTTCCTCCTCGTCGTGACGGTCATCTCGTGGGCCATCAAGAACTCCTGGGTCGGTCTGTACTTCTTCGCCATCCGCGAGGACGAACGGGCCGCCGCGAGCGTCGGCGTGCCGTCGTTCAGGTACAAACTCATCGGCGTCGCAGTGAGTGCGTTCTTCACCGCGCTCGGTGGCGCGTACTGGTCGATGTACTTCAACACCATCCGACCAGACACCGTGTTTGCGCTGTTCAAGAACGTCGAGATACTCCTCCCCGCCGTCGTCGGTGGACCGGGGACGCTCATCGGACCCATCGTCGGGTCGTTCATCGTCACGCCAGTCAGTGAGATTGCACGGACGACGTTCACCGACATCAACGGACTCGACCGCATCATCTACGGTGCGTTCCTCGTCGCTATCGTCATCTACTCCCCACGCGGTGTAGTGAGTTGGCCGAGTCGGGCCCGCGCCCTCTGGAACCGCGTTCGCGGTGACACGGAGGTGAGCGAACAATGACGAATATGGACCACCAATCGACCGAACGAGACGGCGAGACTCTCTTGACCGTCGAAGGCGTCGGAAAGCGCTTCGCGGGTCTGCAAGCACTCCAAGACGTAGACATGACGGTCAACAGTGGCGAGATTATCGGGCTCATCGGCCCCAACGGTGCCGGTAAGACGACGCTGTTCAACTGTATCAGCGGAGCGTTCCCGCCGACGTCGGGGACGGTCAGGTTAGAAGGCAACGTCATCTCCGGCCTTCCCGCACACAAGGTTGCACGGGCGGGACTCGCGCGGACGTTCCAGATTACGCGGCCACTGGAGGAACTCACCGTCGTCGAAAACGCGATGGTCGGCGCGCACATCCACACCCGACGGCGGCGCGAAGCACGCGAAATCGCGCTCGAAAACCTCGAATTCGTCGGCCTCGCCGACCGTGTCGAAGAAGAAGCGGGCGAACTCACGGTCGGGGCCCAGAAGCGCCTCGAACTCGCGCGCGCTATCTCGACGCGGCCGAAGATTTTGCTCCTCGACGAGATTATGGCGGGATTGACGCCACAGGAGTCGAATCAGATGCTCGACCTCTTTCGGCAGTTACGGGAACGGGGGACGAGCCTCCTCATCATCGAACACGACATGAAAGCCATCATGAACATCTCAGACTACGTGAAGGTCCTCGACCAGGGCCAAGGAATCGCCTTCGGCAAACCAAGCGAAGTCGTCGAAGACGACCGCGTCATCGAGGCGTACATCGGAGGGTTCGACGCCGATGCTTGAACTCGAAGGCGTCCGCGCGGGGTACGACGAGATAGAAGTGCTCCACGGCGTGGACATGCACGTCGACGAGGGAGAAATCGTCGCGCTCATCGGGTCGAACGGCGCGGGGAAGACCACGACGATGCGGACGATATGTGGCATCCTCTCGCCGAGTCACGGACGTATCACCTACCGCGGTGAGGAGATTCACACCAAACCATCGCACGAAATCGTCGAGCGAGGTATCGTGCAGGTCCCCGAGAACCGGGACCTGTTCACCAACATGAGCGTGATAGACAACCTCCTCCTCGGTGCACAGACCGACGAGGCAATCGCGAACCGCGAGGAGAACCTCGCGGAGATGCTCGACCTGTTCCCGCGACTCGAAGAGCGCAAGAAGCAACGCGCCGGGACGATGTCCGGTGGCGAACAGCAGATGCTGACGCTCGCACGCGCCCTGATGGGCGAACCGGACCTCCTCATCCTCGACGAACCGTCGATTGGACTCGCACCACAACTCGTCCAAGAAGTGTTCGACGTGGTCGAAGAGATTCACGAACAAGGCGTGACCGTCCTCATGGTCGAACAGAACGTCCAACAGACGCTCCAAGTGGCCGACCGCGGGTACGTGATGGAGAACGGCCGAATCAGCATGACTGCGAGCGGTTCCGAACTCCTCGAAGACGACAGCGTCGTCGAGGCGTACCTCGGGGTGTGAGATGAACGAAGCGACGCTCGCATCGTTCGTCTCGACGCTCGACCGGGGAGATATCCCGGACGGCGTCGCTGCCAGAGGTTCCCTCGTCATCGCGGATACGATTGGCGTCATCCTCGGTGGCGCGTCCGACCCCGCAGTGTCGTCGCTCACGCGAAGGTGGGCAGCCCAAAACGGTGGGCAGGCGACCATCCTCGGAACCGCCGGCGAGCGAACGTCTGCGTACCGTGCGGCGTTCGTCAACGCGACTGCAGGGACCGTCCTCGAACTGGACGAAGGCCACCGATTCGCGGCGGGCCACCCAGCGATTCACGTCTTGCCGGCGCTCTTAGCCGACGGCGAGTCGTCGTACCGGAGCGGTGACGAACTCTTGACCGCGTTCGTCGCCGGGTACGAAGTCGCCGTCCGGGTCGCCGAGATGGTCGTGCCGCTGGCAGACGGCGTCCACCCGCACGGCGTGTGGGGCGGTGTCGGGACGGCAGCAGCAGTCGCTCGCCTCCGTGAACTCGACGCCGAGACGACGCTCGACGCGATGCGCATCGCAGCGAACTACGCACAGCACACGCGGTTCGAGGCGGCAACCGAGGGTGCGACGGTCCGAAATAGCTACGCAGGTATGAGCAATCTCTCGGGCCTCGTCGCCGTCGAGCAGGCCGAAGCGGGGTTCACCGGCCTCGAAGACGGTATCGCACTGCACCTCGCGTCGGTCGCGTCTGGCGAACCGAACCGAGACGCCCTCGCCGACGAACTGGGCGTACGCTGGGAGATAGAGCGAGGCTACTTCAAAGTCCACGCCGCGTGTCGATACACCCACGCCGTCCTCGACGCCGTCGAGACACTCACCGAGACAGAGGAACTCGACGCTGCAGACGTCGAGACGGTTGGCGTCGAGACGTACCCGGCCGCCGCGTCGCTCTCGAACACCCGCCCGAAGAACGCGTTACAGGCGAAGTTCTCGATTCCGTTCGCCGTCGCGTCGTCGCTGGTTACTGGAGACACCGGGAAACTGGCGTTCACCGACGAAGCACTGACAGAAGAGACACTCGCACTGGCGAAGCGAGTCGAAGTCACCGCCACCGAAGAGTTCGCCTCACGTGCCCCCGACGAACGTGGGGCACGCGTGACCATCAAGACAGTCGACGGAGACACGTACACCCACGCTGTTCGCGCCGCACGGGGTGGTGAACACGAACCGTTCTCGGATGACACCCTTCAGACCAAGTTCGAACACCTCGTCACACCCGTCATCGGGGACGAGAGTATCGACGGCCTCTGGACCGCCGCCCGTGAACCCGCGGCCCCCCGCGTCCTCTGTGCCCTGACTCGGGCCTGAGACTCCCCTCCTCATTCATCGAAGACCTATGATTCCACAGACACCGGTTCGAGACTGGGAACGACACGTGTACGACTTTCTGAACACCGAGGTGCCACCTCACGTCCGGGCGGCCGGTACGCGCGTCGTCGCGGACGTACTCGCGGCCACTGTCGCGGGTGCCGCAGCACCGCAGAACACTGCAGTCTTCCAAGAGATGACACTCGCAGACGGGTCAGCGTCGGTCCTCGGGACAGACAGGCGAACCGACCCCGCACAGGCGGCCCTCTTGAACACGACTGCCGCGATAACACAGGAGATAGAAGAAGGCCACAACCGAGGCGGACACGTCGGTGCAAGCATCGTGGCAGGTGCCATCGGTGTCGCCGAGGCTCACGACGTCGACGGCCAGACGTTCGTCGATGCGTGCGTTCGCTCGTACGAACTCTGTACCCGGTTCGAGTACGCCATCTTCGCGATGAAGGCGCGACTCAACGACGCAGTTCCGTGGCTTATCCGAGACCCGCACTCGACGTGGACGACGCTCGGGCCGGCGTTGACGGCGGCCGTCTGTATGGGCCACTCGGACGACGAGATACGTGAGACGGTGCGAACGGCGCTGAACCTCGCTGTCGTCTCGATGCACGACCCCTTCGCCGAGGGTGCACCGTCACGGAACTTCACGGCGGGGTTCTCCGCACAGGCAGGGGTGAGTGCCGCGACACTCGCAGGGGCCGGTCTTCGCGGGTCAGCGGCGGCGATGGAAGCGGTGTACGACCCCTTCGAGTCCATCCTCGAAGACGGTGCGTTCGACCACCTGTTCGACTCACTCGGCGAGGAGTGGTGGGTCACAGAGGCGTATCACAAACCGTACCCCTCCTGTCGGTACACGCACGCCCCACTGGATGCGCTTCGAGACGCCGAAGCAGACGGCATCGAACCCGATGACGTAGAGCGCATCGACGTGTACACCTACCGAAACGGTGTCGACATGAGTCACACCCGACCAACCACCCTGACAGCAGCGAAGTTCTCCACGCCGTACGTCCTCGCGCGGTGGGTCGCCGACGGTGCCATCTCTCTCGACCACTTCCTCGCCGACGCCCTCGAAGACGAAGCGGTGCAGGCACTCACAGAACGCGTCCACCTCCACGCTGAGGAGTCGTACGAAGAAGCGTTCCCCGACAAGTGGGGTGCTCGCGTGGAACTCGTCGCCCACGACGGAACACGATACGTCGGCGAACGTGACGTACCTCGTGGAGACTATCGCGACCCACTCGACGAGACGGAACTTACGGACCGAAACCGGACCTTGCTCACGTACGGCCTCGGTTCGGAGAGCGCCGACGAGGCAATCGAAGCGCTCGACGCAGTCGATTCAGCCCCAGTCTCGGTCGTCGTCACCGCACTAAGTGAGTGAGAACGAACACTTGTTCGGCACTGCCGAACTTAATACGAACAATTATTGCGAACCTCCCCAATTGGTACCCATGAACACGAACGAGGACCGTGCAAGCGGGTCTATCGGCGCTACGAAAACGTCGTTCGGCATCGTCGAACACTTGCGTGACGAGGGGGCCAGCGGCGTCTCCGACGTGGCCACAGCGCTCGGAATTTCGAAGAGTACCGCACACAACCATCTCCAGACGCTCTTGCAACTGGGATACGTCGTTCAGGTAGATGGCGGATACGCCTTGGGTCTCAAATTCCTCGACCTCGGTGACCACGCACGAACACGGCACGCACTCTACCACGCCTCGATTGGAGAGATGGACGACCTTGTGGACGCCGTCGGCGAACGCGGTCAGGTGATGGTCGAAGAGAACGGCCGCGGCGTCTACATCTACCAGGTGAAGTCCGAACAGGGACTCCAGACCGACTCCCACATCGGGACGACTGTCGACCTGCACACGACCGCTGTCGGTAAGTCGTATCTCGCCTTCTGTGACGAGGAACACCGAAACGAGATTCTCGACGACGACTTGCCACAACTCACGTCGAAGACGATAGACGACCGGACGGAACTCGACGCGGACTTGGATGCGATTCGTGAACGCGGTCACGCGTTCAACGACGAGGAGCGAATCACTGGGATGCGCGCCGTCGGTGCGCCGATTCTTTCGGACGACGAGACCATCCTCGGTTCTATCAGTGTCTCCGGCCCGACGACCCGTATGAAAGGTGAATGGTACCACAGCGAGGTCCCAGAGATGGTCAAACAGGCCGCCCGCGTCATCGGTATCCGCGCGACGTACTCGTAGTTCTACTCTGCCGAACACTCGTTCACCATCGATATTTCGCTCGGAGTGACGACTCGGCCGCGAACCCCACGAACTCCTCGTAGCCCATTACACTGGTACTGTTGTTAGCACTCGACATCCCGGGATCAGACAACCCATTACACTTGTACGTCCGTAATTGATTCCAGTTTCGAGAACGACAACTCCGGTCTGCAGTGGCGGTGTTGGGCAGTGCCTCTCGAGTCGCCGGTTACTGCCCGTACAATCATCTTCCAGTCATAGACAGATTTCAGATAATTTCTCACAACGTACGCCCGGGAGTTTCGTAGGTTACAGTGCAGTATTCGTCACTTTGAGGGGTTGGAAGTGCGAGTGCGGGTGGGAGAGAGAACCGGCCGGGTGATAGACGACCACAGAATCGGTCGTACGAGTATCACCTGCCAGCTCTAGAGATATTGCAAGAATAGATGGGTACTTGGTGATGCCAACGATACTCTGCCGATAGTTATCGATGTGTAGATATGAACAGAGATATATCAGATATTATAGTATTACATAGATGTGTTCGAAGACGAGGCGGTAGACGGGGAGATGCGTCTATTGGCCGTAGTGCAACGCAGGGAAAGTGCGATTGGAACGCGACGACGTGCAGACCCGACGAATCGACGCCGTCAGTCTGCGAGCGGTGCCTGTTGTTCGTGGTCTCTCTCGGCGGCGTCGTCGCCGTCGACAGTCCGGTCGGCGAAAACGACTCCGTGCGCACCTTCCCGTTCTTTCGCGCTTCCAGCCACGCGGACGAACGCCGCTTTCTCCCGGGCAGCGAGAATCGTATGGCCACCGGAGTAACTCACACCCGACCGGATGCCCGCGAGGAACTCCTCTACGAGCGGTGTGACGAGTCCTTTGTACGGGGTAAGCGCTTCGACGCCCTCGCCTGCATCGATGTCGCTCTGCTTATCGTCGCGGGCAGATGCGGCCTCGGTCGATGCCATCCCGCGGGAGCGCTTGTACGTGTCGCCGTCGACTTCGACGACGTGCCCCGGAGCCTCGTCCGTGCCGGCGAAGAAACTCCCCATCATCACGGTGTCGGCACCCGCCATGAGCGCCTTCGCCGCGTCACCCGACGTACGGATGCCGCCGTCGGCCATGACGTGGATTCCCAGGTCGTGGGCGCGTTCGGCGCAGTTCGAGACAGCCGTGAGTTGCGGGTACCCAGCACCGGCAACTTCGCGCGTCGTACAGTGAGACCCGGGACCGACGCCGACCTTCACACATCCTGTGCCCGCCTCCCAGAGGTCTTCGACAGCCTCCGGCGTGACGACGTTACCAGCGACGATTTCGGGGTCGAACTCGTCGCGGATGTGTGCGACTGCATCCAGACACCGTTCCATGTGGCCGTGTGCGATGTCCACAACGATGGCGTCGGCACCGGCGTCGAGGAGCGCTTCGGTCCGGTCGAGGTACGCCTCGTCGATTCCGACTGCGCCAGCGACGGTTCCGCCGTCGTCTGCGACTGCTCGCACCTGTTCGGCCTGCTCGTCGGCGTCGAGGAAGCGGTGGACGACACCGAGACCGCCGAGGTGCGAGAGCGTGGCTGCGAGGTCTGCTTCGGTGACAGTGTCCATCGCCGCACTGACGAGTGGCGTCTCCAACTGCAGGTTCGGCGTCACGTTGGTCGAGAGGTCCACGTCGCTCCGGCTATCGACCGGTGAGCGCTGTGGAACCAGCAATACGTCTCCATACGAGAGTCCTGTGCGAATCTCCATCGTAACCCTCCACAGCCGATGGGGTGTGACAGTATAGTTCCGACGGAGACGGCCCACGTCGCCGCGGAACGAAACTATTACCTCACCGAGTTCGTCTGTCTAATAACACACGGCGCCGCGCCCGTGCGAATCTCCAACCCAATCGTAACCCCAACGTATTCGCCGCTCGCGGGCCGTGTGGTTCGTATTCTGTCGAGCGGAAGCGCTGTTTGGAGTACGCGCACCACGATAGTGGGGGACGCGCACTATTCGGAACCATTATTTTCTGTTGAATCTGACAACCAGTTGCCGGGCCGGTCACCTACGCGTCGGAAACGGTAGGTGGAACAGAGGCACACCCCACTATCCTCGCCGCTCAGTGGGCCCCACTTCTCCTCTCTCGAACTGTATCAGGCCGAAGAAAATTTCCTTCCCGCGGAGCGTCCATTAGGCATGCAAACCGTCATCCTCGCTGCCGGGCGCGGGACCAGAATGCGTCCACTCACCGACCGACGACCGAAACCGATGCTTCCGGTCGTCGACAAACCGTTGGTCGCACACACTGCAGATGCGGCTATCGATGCCGGAGCGTCGAGTCTCACCCTGGTCGTCGGATACGAGGCAGACGACGTCCGGTCGTACTTTGGCACGGAGCGAGGGGGAGTCCCAGTCGAATTTGCGGTCCAAGAGAAACAGCGCGGAACCGCAGACGCGGTCCGGGCAGCGGCGTCATCGCTCGACCCCGAGGAACCATTCGTCGTCCTCAACGGTGACGCCTTGTACGACGTACCGTCGTTGACGACGTTGTACGACGGCGGTGCAGCAGTCGGGTCGTACCGAGTCGACGACCCGAGGTCCTACGGCGTCTTAGAGACCGACAGCGACGGGTTCGTCAGTGGAGTTATCGAAAAGCCCGAGAACCCACCGTCGGACCTCATCAACGCCGGCGCGTACGTCTTCCCGGCAGAGGCACAGACGTGGCTCAACGTCGCCGAGAGTGACCGCGGCGAACTCGAACTGACCGACGTACTCGCGCGGACCTGTGACGAGTTCGACGTTCGCGGCGTCGCGTTCGACCGATGGTTGGACGTGGGCCGGCCGTGGGAACTCCTCGAAGCGAACGAGTGGAAACTCGGTGAACTCGAGGGACGAGTCGACGGCGACGTCTCCGAACGCGCCGAACTCGACGGGACAGTCGTCGTCGAAGAAGGGGCGACGGTCCGGTCGGGCGTCGTCATCGACGGACCCGTGCTAGTGCGTCGTGGGGCCTCTGTCGGCCCGAACGCCTACATCCGCGGCCACACGGTTGTCGGCGAAGACGCAAAAGTCGGCCACGCCGTCGAGGTGAAAAACAGTGTACTGATGGAAGGCGCGACGGTCGGCCACCTCTCGTACGTGGGCGACAGTCTTCTCGGACGCGACGTGAACTTCGGGGCGGGAACGAAAGTCGCCAACCTCCGCCACGACGGAGAACCCGTCCGGCAGATGCTCAAAGGCGAACTCGTCTCGTCCGGACGACGGAAGTACGGCGTGATTCTCGGAGACGGTGTCAAGACGGGAATCAACGCCTCGCTAAACGCTGGGGTCCGACTTCCGACCGGTGGAACCGTCAAGCCGGGTGAGTCCGTTCTCTACGACAGGGTCGACGACGCTCCAGACGCAGACGGCAACTGAGTTGTCACAGTCTCGACGGCCGTCGCCGTCGACAGATTGTCGTGTGAGTTTAACTTCTGTTGGTTCATTACGTTCGAATTTTCCGCCCAATTAGAGATGTCTGTACAGTTTTCGTGAAGGTGTATTCTGAGTCGGGAGAGTTAATCGGGTACAAACGACCAAAGGCAGAATTTTGAGAGCGTCGAGGAGGACGAGCGAGCCACCGTGAAATCTAAAATGGCAGTAGAACGAATCAGAGTGTATGTCGAACAGCAGCCGATTCGTCGTCGCGACTCACGTGCTCACGAACTTGGCCGTGCGGCGCGACGAACGGCTGTCTTCCGACCGTCTCGCCTGGAGCGTCAACACGAATCCGGTCGTCATCCGGCAACTGCTCTGCTCACTTCGGGAAGCAGGCCTCGTGGACTCCAAGCGCGGGCCAACTGGTGGGTTCACACTCGCGCGTGAACCGGGGGCCATCTCACTTCGAGACATCTACGAGGCGGTGGAAGACGGTGAACCATTCTGTTTCCACGCGAACGAACCGAACGACGAGTGCACGGTTGGTGAACACATCCAGCCAGTGCTCGACGAACTATTCGAACCCGCAATTCAAGCGATGCTCGACGAATTGGACGCTGTCACCGTCGCCGACGTCCACGAGACAGTGTTCGACGCCGCGGACGTCGACCCACTGGAAATCTAACGGGGTCAGGCGGTCGACTCGGCGGCTTCGACTTCGACGGGTGACTCTTCGAGCCACTCGTTCGCCCACTCTTCTATCTCGGTGAACACCGGGCACAGCGAGACACCCTTGTCGGTCAGCGAGTAGTACGTCGCGACAGGCGCGTCTTCTTCGAGACGGCGGTTGACGAAGCCCGTCTCCTGGAGGTCGTCGAGGACGCGCGATAGCGTCCGGGAACTCGCGCCCGTCGAGCGCTTGAGCTCGTTGAACCGCTTCTCGCCGTCCTGCAAGTCGTGGAGGACGATGAGACGCCACTGTGACCCAATCTGTTTCAGCGAGTCGATGATGGGACACGGCGCGTCGTCCGCGGAGATTTCTGAGGCCATACCCACCTCTGGGTTCACACCGCCTTTAGTGGTTCGGTTAGTTCACCTACTTTCAGAACGTTACTTGGTTCGTCTGAACGTCCACGGGAACGAACGCACCCTGACAGACGAAGTATGGTGACGTGCGAGTAACCTGGTTTCACCACTGTCAGAGCAACTATATGTTCGGGCGACTCCTACAGTGCGTCAGGTTCGAATCGTATCTCGGCAGGTTCGTCCAACCGGGTCAACGTGCCGGTGGACCGACCGAAACACGACACCCACCATCATCATGCAGACGAACGGAATTCACCACGTGACCGCTATCGCGGGTACCCCCACAGCAAACGTCGCGTTCTACACCGACGTGCTTGGCTTACGCCTCGTCAAGCAAACGGTCAACTTCGACGACACGCACACCTACCACCTCTACTACGGAGACGAGACCGGAACGCCGGGAACGATACTCACGTTCTTCCCGTTCGCCGGCGAACACCCCGGCCGACCCGGACGAGGCCAAGCGACTGCCATCGCGTTCACCATCCCAGACGGGTCGATAGACTACTGGGTAGACCGCCTCCGCGGCCACGACGTGGAAGTCGACGACCAGACCACACGCTTCGGTGAGACTGTCGTCTCATTCCGTGACCACGATGGGCAACCACTCGAACTCGTCACGGGTGACTCGCCAGTCGACCCGTGGGCCGATGGTCCAGTCCCAACTGACCACGCAATCCGTGGGTTTCACGGTGTGACGCTCCACTCGACCGACCCCGAGGTGACAGGAAGTATCCTCAGGGTTCTCGGTTACGAGCAGACTGCATCGACGGCAGAACGCCTCCGGTACGCCACGAACGGCGACCGAGCGTCGGTTATCGACGTCCTGACCAGCGACGGCCCTCGCGGACGACCGGGGGTCGGAACCGTCCACCACGTCGCGTTCCGAACGGCCGACGACGACGAGCAATCGGCGTGGCGCGAACGACTCACCGACGCCGGAATGTACGTCACGAAACAGAAGGACAGACGCTACTTCCGGTCGATATACTTCCGTGAACCGGGAGGAGTCCTCTTCGAGATAGCCACCGACGGCCCCGGGTTTACTCGGGACGAAGACCCCAACGACCTGGGTACGGAACTCAAACTCCCCCCGTGGTTGGAAGCAGACAGAGACGCCATCGAAGACCGACTGCCGCCACTCGACGCCGTCGCCGAGGCAGACGACTGAAGCCGGATACACAGTCTCGAAAGAGATGGTCTACGGAGGCGAAGTCGTTCTGTCGTCACAGCGCGTATCCGTCTCATGCACGAGTTTCAACCGGTCTCACTGACAGTCGTCGGTAAGAGTGGTGACACAGGTGGTGGCGTCTTCGAGTTCGAAGCGTCTGTCGTGTTGCTCCGTGGGGACACCCTCAACGTCTGGGTAGGAGACGACCACTTCGTCGCCGACGCCGAAGGGGGCATTCAGCGGGGGCAGTACGTCCTCGTGACGACACCGACGACTGGGAGCATCGCCCGAATCGTCGAGACGAGTGCTTCCGCGTCACCAGACCCAACTCGCCCTATCGAAGTCGAAATCGAATACAGATGGAGCGCCGAGACGTTCGTCACAGAACCGACCGTCGAGTTCTGGACGCGTGACGAATTAGCGTTCACTGGACCTCACGAGAGACACACCGGGGGAGACGAACGCGTCGTCACGTTCGTCCGACCGACGAGTACGTGAGTGGAGACTGATGGGCCAACGACCGTTCCACGACACCGTCAGTGAGCAGTATCCAACCCGCGTGGACACCTCACGCGAGCAGCCGAGAGAGGAGTAAGAAGACGCGTTTGAGGTTCTCTGAGAGACGAGTCTGGTTTTCAGAGAAGAGGACGACTTCGTCGTCGAGTGCGTGAACCTCGATGGCTCGTCCACGGTCGGTCGTATCTTTCAGTTCGAGACCCTGAATCGAGTCGAGCGGAACGATGAGATACCGAAAGTCTTCGTCTTTGATGTCGGCGTTACAGTGGTCGCCGAAGATGTGGAGGCTGTGTTCTGTGACGCCGATTTCGTACCCGATGTAACTCATTCCGGTAATCTCTGCGCCGGCGCGGCCACCCTTTACTTTCCCCTTCAGTTGCGAGGATTCGAGGAGGATACCGTCTACCATACGGACCACTTCCGACCACTCAGTCGTAAGTATTCCCGCCCAGTTCTCGGTGTTGATTTTCGCAGACAGCGGTGGCTGCGAGAGTCAATTCGGGAGTGGAGAATCGTGGCGGGCCGGTGCGTCACGCCAACTCAGATTCACGTCGGGTGAGTAGACGGCGACGCCATCTCGTCGTCGCCCGTCCCGTCGGACTCGATGATAGAGTACGTCGTCGTCAGATGGCCGAGGACGTAGTCGACGGTAGACGGGTCGTACGTCCAGAATCCTCGGAATCCCTGTCCGTTGGCTTGTTCCTCGGCGACGAGGCCACACTTGTAGTCGTCGACTCCGTTTCCGTCGTAGACGACGAACCACGAGCGACGGACTTCCTCAGAGCGAGCGAGATGGAGTTGAAAGTCGTCCACCTTCGGAACGTCCTCAGACGGGTAGATGTACGCGTGGACGAACAGGTCGTTTCGGCCACCTAATCGGTTGTACGATTCGAGTTGAGCCTCGAGGTTGTCGCCCGTCTGAAAACCTGAGTGGAGTTGGCCAGCACCGACGCGCCATGCCCGGTCTTCTATCTCGCGCGTCGCATTGAGCATCTTCTGCCGGTCGTACGACGTAAAGAGCGTCTCGTCGAGATGGTCCAAGATAGGGGCGTACGGTTCCCGTTCGAACCCGGGTTCGACATCCTCGGCGTCTTTGAGGACGTTCGCGACGTTGACCGCGGTGTGAAACTTCTCTCCCGTCCCGAGGACAGCGTAGTTTGATGGCCCACTGTCGGCCGTCGCCGCTTCGACCGAGACGTTGCGGTCCTCGAAGTGTTCGGCGAGGCGGTCGACGACCCCCTCGCGCGGATTGAATACGGTGAGCGTCCGCTCAGCGGCGGCGACACCGGCAATCAATTCGCTGAGAGACATACTGAGTGGTGAAGATGTAGTACCCACATATGATTCTTTGCATAAAATTAATAAGATGTATGAGCCCTGATCTTACTCGAAACTGAGTTTCTTCGAGAGATAACGGGTCGCATTACGTCGTGTCGTGGATTCTTAACTATGGGTGTCGGGGTCGTACACTCAGTATGATTTCTGGGTCCGAGCAGTCGACTCCCAGCGCCGACACCACCGGGACGGGAGTCCACGACTGGTTCGCGCGCGAGGCCCCGAGCATCGTCGCTGGTCTCGAAGCGTCGCAGTACATCGGCCCCGTCACTGCCGCCACCGCGTGGGACCTCATCGCCGCTGGACACCCTGCCGAAGCGGTCGAACTCGTCCTCGAAGAAGTCGACGAGTCGTGGCGATAGTGCACTGACCGGGGGGTCGTTTGGATGGTGGGAAAGAGCCTCGCAACAACAGTGTGGCGGGTCAGGTCACCCGTTGCGCGACGTGGTATCCCGGATGTACAGTTCGACCAGCGCATCTAGAAGGTGTGGTGCTAACTCGAACCGCACGTCGACGCTGTTTTCGTCGTTATCGTACGAGAGTTGTTTCACGTCGATTGCCGCGAGCAACGTCCGCATCGAGTCCACCACGTAGTTGCTCGCACCTGCCTCGACGCGGAGGTCGTCGCCGAGGTGGATTGACAGACCGTCGACGACCGTCTCGTAACACGTCTTGTTCGGTGTCTCGACCCGTTGACTCCGTTCGACGAGTCCGAGCGACGAGAGTGTCTCCAAGCGGCGGTAGATAGTCGATTCGGAGACGCTACAGTTCTCTGCGAGTTCTTCTGCGGTCATCGGGGCGCGTTTGCAGGCCAACAAGACCTCACGTGAAACGCTATCTCCGAGGGCGTCGAGGAGTTCGTCGTCAGTAGACTCCGGAGGGACGTCTGTACTCGATGGGGGTGGAACCTCGTCTGCGTCACCCGTTAGCGGTCCATCGGGGTCGTCTGACGACGAGAGGACGTCGTCCACAAGTTCTCGTCGTGTCATCGTGTGCTACCAGACGTTGGCAAGGAATATGTAATCGGCGCCTACAGTATTCTTATTATTTCATTTAGTCTGATACGTTTGGCGTGCAAGTCGGCGTGGGAGTGAGCGATGAAAACAGCAGACTGCGTCTGTTAGATGGCGTAAAACAGCTGAAAAACGAGACAGTGTTCCGTGTCAGTCAGCCAGAACAGCGGACACGACGGTGTGGGTCCACTGGCTGGTGTGGGGTGCGCGCGCTTACTCGACGGTGACGCACTTCGCGAGGTTCCGCGGCTTGTCGATTGGTCGTTCGAGCAACTTCGCCGCGTGGTACGCGACCAGTTGTAGTTGGACGTTCGCGAGGATGCCCGCGACCTCTGGGTGCGTCTCGGGAATCGTGAGGACGTGGTCGGCGAACTCGACGACTTCGCTCGACCGTTCGTTCGTGACGGCGATGACCGGCGCACCTCGCGCTTGGACTTCCTTCATGTTGCTCAGCGTCGCCTCGTCCTCGTGACCGGTGAAGATGGCGAACACCGGGGTAACCGGGGTGACGAGCGCGAGTGGACCGTGCTTGAGTTCCGACGCGGCGAACCCTTCGGCGTGTTCGTACGATATCTCCTTGAACTTGAGCGCACCTTCGAGGGCGACAGGGTGGGCCGGCCCCCTGCCGATGAAGAAGTACGCGTCGCTGTCTTGGTACTCGATTGCGATTTCGCGCGCCATGGAGGTGTCGAGAATCTCTTGTACGTCGCCGGGGAGGCGCGCCAGCGCCTCCATCAGGGTCCGGGCGTCTGGAGATCTCGTCCCCTTGATGTCCTCGGCGATGCGTTCCGACAGGAGTGCGAGCGCCGTCACCTGTGACGAGAACGTCTTGGTCGCCGCGACTCCAATCTCAGGGCCGGCGCGGAGGAGCATCTCGTCGTCACACTCGCGGGTAATCGACGACCCGACGACGTTGGTCATGGCGAGGGTCCGTGCTCCCGAAGCGCGGGCGCGGCGGACGGCATCGAGCGTGTCGGCCGTCTCGCCGGATTGACTGACCGCGACGACGAGGGTGTTCTCCGTCACCGGCGGATTGACCACCGAGTATTCACCGGACATGAACGCGTACGCGGGGATACCGCGTGCGTTGAGCAGCGACGCCGCGTACATCCCCGCGTGGTGCGACGTTCCCATGGCGATGAGGTGAACTTGCTCCACGTCACTGAACATTCCCGGTGGGAACTCGTCTAACTCGACGCCGCCGGTGTGGGTGTTCAGTCGTCCCTGTGTGGTCCGGCGAAGCGCGCCGGGTTGCTCGTTAATCTCCTTGTACATGTAGTGTTCGTAGCCACCCTTCGTCGCCGTCTCGGGGTCCCACTCGATGTACTCGACCGGCCTGTCGACCGACCGGCCAGCGGAGTCCGTAATCGTGTAGCCATCCGGGCGAGTCACGACGAAGTCGCCGTCGTGCAGGTAGACGACGCGTTGGGTGTGCTGGATGAACGCCGGCACGTCGCTGGCGAGGAAGAACTCGCCGTCGCCCACGCCGAGGACGAGTGGCGACCCAGAGCGAGTCGCGTAGATAGCCTGTTCGTCACCGATTATCGCTGCGATAGCGTAACTCCCCGAGAGACTGCCGATAGCGGCGCGGAAGGCCTCGTCGGGCGTCGCGCCGTTTCGGAGGTTCTCTTCGATGAGGTGCGGGACGACTTCGGTGTCCGTCTCGCTGCTGAAGGTGTGGCCCTTCGATTCGAGTTCGGACCGAAGCGACTGGTAGTTCGAGATGATACCGTTGTGGACGACGGCGACGTTGCCGGACTCGTCAGTGTGCGGGTGCGCGTTGCCGTCGGTGACGCCACCGTGCGTCGCCCACCGGGTGTGGCCAATGCCGTAGTTCCCGGAGATGGGATTCTGTTCGACTGCCGCGACGAGTTCGGACACTTCGCCGACACGCTTCGTCAGCGAGATACCACTCTGGTCTTTGACTGCGATGCCAGCAGAGTCGTAGCCACGGTACTCCAATCGCTGGAGGCCGTCCATGATGGAATCGACCGAGTCGTCTGCGCCGATGCAGGCAGTGATTCCGCACATCAGTGCGTCACCTCCACGCGTTCGCGGACGTCACCATGGAGGACCGTCCCCGCTCCGACGATAGCTTCGGCACCGACCCGACTCCCCGGAGAGAGCGTCACGTTCGCACCGACTGTCGCACGGTCACCGACGATACTGCCGAGTTGGCGGTCCGTGTACAGACGCCCTTCGAGGATGACGTCTGCCTGCCCACCGGGCGAGACGACGCCATCACCGATGTGTCCACCAGGGCCGACGACGGAATCTCGGAGTATCGCGCCGGCGTCGACGCGAGCGTCGGTCGAGAGGATGGACCGTTCGACGACGCTGTTCGCGCCGACGACGACGTTGTTCTGGAGGCAGGTCCCGGGGCCGACGACGGCACCCGGACCCACGTCGCAGTCGTCACCGATGACGACTGGGTCCTCGACGATTGCCTGTTCGTGGATGCGTGCGGACGTCGAAATCGAAGACGTCTCGAGACGCGCGAGGAGTCTCTCGGTCACAGAGAGGAGACCCCACGGGTGAGAGGGGTCCAACCAGCCACCGTTGACCGTGACCGACGAGACGTATCCATCGAGGCGGTGGATGACATCCGGGAGTCTGGTCTCGCCTTCGTACGACGGCGTCCGGCGGAGTGCGTCGAAGACAGACTCGTTGAACGCGTAGACGCCCGCGTTGACGAGGTAGCCGTCTCCATCGTCCGCGTGTTCGTCGATGTCTGAGATGCGGCCATCATGTTCGACGACGACGCCGTACTCTTCGGGTGTCTCCGACGACGCCACAGCGAGAGTCGCGACGGAGTCGGTCATCGAGAAGCGTTCCAACACGCTCGAGACGATGTCCGCGTCGATGACGTTGTCACCGTTGCAGACGACGAACGAGTCGGAGACGTGCCCCTCGGCTTGCAGGAGGGCGTGACCACTGCCGAGTCGCGAGTCCTGACGAACGAACTCGACGTCGGCACCGGGGTATCGAGCAGAGAGGTGTGTCTGGATGCGCTCCGACCGGTGCCCCACGACGACGACGACGTGTTCGATGCCGCACTCGAACAGTGAGTCGAGGACGTACTCGATGACCGGCCGGTTCGCTACCGGAAGCATCGGTTTGGGCTGGAACGTGGTGAGTGGTCGGAGTCGCCTTCCTTCACCAGCAGCGAGCACGACCGCCTCCGTGATGCGGTGGTTCATGCGTCACCACCCACGACGGGCGTACCTTCAGAACGTATCCGTGACTGGGCACAAATCATACCAGTGTTTGGGGGAGCGACAGAGATTGTTATACAGCCAATTCTCGAATCGGGGGGCTAGTTAGGGCCTCATATGATAATTGGTGTCACGGTCAGAGACGAGTGAAATCTGGACGATTAGCGGTATGGATACTCCTAATCGTCGGGTCGGTGACGTCGAAAGGATACAGAATCAAAACGAACGACGACTGTTCTGTATTCGTGAACGCCTCGTGATACCCAACCCGGAGAAGGGCACCACCGAAGGCGACGCCCGAGACTGAGCGACGTGACTCGCGGGCGAAGAGGATAGACTCGGGAACCGCCCTGAGTCACTCGTGAAAATGAAGTGTAAGTAGTTGCGAACCGGGAATTACGCGGCGAGACGGTCTTTGTACGACTCCATCGCGGTGATAGCCATGAGCGTCGCGGTGCTCAGGACGGCCCATCCCGCAGCAGGAATCTGTTCGAGGCCGGGGACACCGAGCAGTCCGGCAGAGACAGTGGCTGCCACACCCGCGGCAATCGTCAGATTCCGCTTCGGTGACGAGACGAGACGCTCCGATTCCTCGGCAGCGTCCGAGTCGTTCGAGACGTGACCGTTGAGGTACGTCTCGAGTTGCTCTGCGGCGTCGAGAAGCGTGATATCACCTCTGTTCTTGTCGAAGTCGACGATACCCGCCGAGTCCATCTTCGGGAGGTGGCACTGGTACAATCCAATGTACACGCGCTTGCGTTGACTCGAAGAGAGAGCCTTGATGTCGATGTCGTTTTCTTTCGCCGCGATGAATTCGGCCATGTCGCCGAGTTTCGCTTCGCCATCGTTTTCTTTCAAGTAGCGAAGGGCGTCGCGGCGGCGTTGGTTCTTCAGAATCTCGAAGACGACGTCCTTCGAGAGAGACTCGGGTTCTTGTTCGGAGACCTCACAGCTTCCTCCGGTCGTTTCGGCTATCTGTTCCGGTGCTGTCTGTTCGACAGCGTCAGTGTTCGTTTGGAGCGAATCGGTTACCATTTTTTCCTTCCTCCCCCACTCGCGTATTCGCGTGACGTCGGTCGTCACCACGACCGAAGCTGGCACATAGTGTGGTGTTCCGACAGTCGGTCACCACTCAGGCACAGACCACAGCGCGGGTCACTCCACCAGGCGCGACCCAGCACACGAGGGTTACCGGGACTATACGACAGATGAGGATATATACCTGCCTGACAATCCCAGACATTGATTTGTCCGACCGTTAGGGTCTCAAAATGTGCGAGTAAATTGGTTGTAACAATCTATATTAACTCAGATTTTCAATTATGCCGATACGATGTATAGAATTTCGATAGCGGTCCAGTGAGTCGATTATGTACTGTACACCAATCAGATTTCCTTAACATTCCTGTTAGCTGATTACTTCTATAGTCAATTTGAAAATTCGGTGGTATCAAAAAGTGAGAATACCAATTACATATGTCAACACACCACAGTGGGTCCTCTCATTGGCCCCTATCGAGTCGAGAAACTATCGACTATCACCGAGTCACCCCTCCCCTACTCGACGAGTGCTTCGAACGCGTCGGGCGGTGCACCCCCTTGTTCTTCGAGGAAGTACTGTGCAAGTACCAAGGCGACGAGTGCAGTCGAGACGAAGATGGCGACGGCCGCCCACGAGAGAAGGGTAAAGACGGGGAGTCCAGCCCAGAGTCCGACGATCATCACCCACCCGAGAACACCGAGCGAACCGTAGTACCTCGTCCACGAACGACCAGTTTCGGGCTGCATCCAGAAGAACCCGCGACTGGCGACGTCCGAGACGAGAGCGACGTCTCGTTCTTCTTCGTCGTACTGGACGAGACCGGCCGACTCGAGTTTCGGGAGGTGCGTCTGGTACAACGAGATGTACACACGTTGTCGTTCTTCGTCGGTCACGTCTTCGACCGCCGTTTCGTTCTCTCTGGCGGCGACCATCGCGGCAAGTTGTTTTAACGAGATAGCCTCGTCTGCTCGGTGGAGGAAATACAGGATTTGCCTCCGACGCGAGTTGCTGAGGATGCGGAACAGCTCGTCTTTTGATAGGGATGTCATCGGTGTGTGCGGGTGGTCCCGCGCACGACGCGCGAGAGGACCATAACTCCGGTTGACCAATGTACACCACATGTGACCTTTGTTATCGTGACATTTCTGCGAGGCACTGGACCAATATTGGACGAGAATTAAGTTCATCTTCATCAGAAAGTCTGGCACACGTAGACGGTCAGTACCCTGGTTTTATCTCGTAAATCGAGATGATTACCGGAGGGGAGGGGTGTTGAGAAAAGTCAAATGTGCAATAGATGTGTTCTCGCGCGTTCCCAGCGGTAATGAGACCAATTATCCAGTATAGAGGTGGCTAACAATACCAGAGTACGGCGATAATATGAGTTGAGACTACATGTTCGAATTGACTGGCTTCCAGCGCGACCTACTGTACGTCATTGCCGGTGCGGAGCGACCCTCCGGCCAAGAGATAAAAGAGATGATCAGCAAGGACGTGGGCGAAGTGAATCACGGACGCCTCTACCCGAACCTCGACGCACTCGTCGAACAAGGCTACGTCAACAAGGGTCAACACGACCGGCGGACAAACTTCTACGAGATGTCGGAGAAGGGTCGAGAGTCGATTCTCGCACGGCGAGAGTGGGAAGACCAACACGTCAACTTCCTCTAGTACGCCACAAACAGTGAGTTTCCGACGCGCGAGTGGGTCGTGAAACCGTCACTTCGAACAGCGACCGGACTGGAGTGTTCGTGCCAGAGAATACACCGATGTACCGGTCTAAGGTAACACACGGGCGGGAAAGATTTGCCGCGGTTCGCGTTCACTCGTCGAACCGTCTTCGACGACGAGAGTAGAACTGTCCTCGACGAAAACGGCGAGAGAATCCCGCTGTCTCTCTTTTCGGTAACGTACAGGTACCGATAGCACTCGCGCTCCGGCGTCACGGAAGCGACGTTCCAACACGCTTCCACTCGCTGGACAGTACCGGTCACCGAGTTGAATTCCGACAGGAGTTCAGACGAATGGCCGTTTCCGTGTGCGAGGCACCATCGGAACAGTTGCGACGTGTACGACGCCGAGGACTTAGAGGTCGTCTGTGTGTGAGGTCGTTGTCAGACGGGCAGTTCGAACTCCTAGCACACCGGGTTCGCATCGTCGACTGTGCGGTTCGTCAAAGTCCAACTGATCCGGACCACAGTGTGACTATCCACGTTCCTACGTGCGTCCCTCTCGTACCGCTGGCCCCTGATTTGGGAGAGGGTTTCCCGAAACAGTTCGGAGGACCAGAAGAAAGATATCACAATGTAAGACATTAGAATTCCACCAAATATTTCAGAATTTTTACTGTGTATACTCGAGGGACAAAATGCTCATTAATGCGGTCATAAGAAAGTGATTAATACACCTATAATATACCGTTGTCTGCCGATTTTATCGTTCAAAACGAGAATCCATCATATAATAGTTCATGACTGTCAATATCTGAATAGTATTGAGATTAGATATTCATGTCTTCTTACTAATGTAATTATCGCAACATTTATGGACCTCATACGCAACTCCAGAAACATGGTAAGCGAACGGTCCACCGGGCAGGGCCCCGAGAACAAGACTGAAAATGCTGTCGGCAGGCGGAGATACCTCGCGCTGTTCGGTTCAGTAACTGCTGCGGGTACGCTCGCAGGCGTCTCTGGGCTCGGCTCGGCGACAGAACAGTCCGACGAATCATCTCCGAACGATGGCAACCACACGCTCGTCGTCGCAGGTACTGGTTCACTCTCGTCGTTCGAGGTGACCGTCAGCGGAGCAATCTCACCACTGAACTCGAATGGTGCACTCAGCACCACGGGAGCAGTCGGACCGGCGGCCGAAGGAACCGTCGGCGACGACTCACGAAGTTACCGGTTCGACGGAGACATCACGAACTTCCGCTCGACCGATTCCGTGTCGGTGTACGTCGACGGCGTCCGTGTGCCGACCAACTCGTTCTGAGAGCCGTCCAGAGCGCCGTTTTCCGGTCACCACCCACTGTACGAGAGACGAACGTCTGTGCATCGCCACCGGTCACGAACCGGTGGCAGGCGTGTGCGAGTCCCTCCAGTCGCGACTTTTTCGAGTACCCCTTGGCTACGAGCGCAGCAATCGGCCTCTCGTGAGGCCTACGAGCGCATGTAGCCACGCAGCCATTCAGCCGTGATGTCGGTGAATCCGACCGTCGACCCGTCGTGTTCCTCGACGAAGACGTCGGCATCGTCCGCCGACGAGAAAGGTATCAGGTCCCTCCCCATGCCGCCGAGGACCGCACTTCCGACGACGTAGGTCATCTGAGTGGCGTCACCAAAGGTGTCCGCACCCGTGTGCGTCGAGATGAACGTGTCTCCCCCGTCGCTGGTAAGCGAATAGTCCACGGCAGAGTAGTCTGTGACGTAGATTGCCGTCTCGTTCCAGCCCATCTGCTCGTGTTCGAAGTAGTAGGGAAACAGTCCCATACTCAGCGTGTGGAACCACGCCGGGTTTTCGTGTCCGTCTGGCGCATTGTCACGGTAGAAGATTTGTCCGTTCGGCCCGGCATGGAGGCCGATGACCATGCCACCCTGGTCGTCTTCTTTGCCGCCAGAGAGGTCGATTGGTGCCGGTTTCGACGCGGCATCGTCACCGAGACACCCAGCGAGGCCGACGGTTGCACCTCCAGCAAGCGCCTTCAGGGCGGTCCGTCGAGTGACTTCGTTCGGTGTCGCCGCGGCATGTGGAGGTACGTCGTTCATCGGTTCGTTGGTTCTGACTCCTGCGTCATCGTATTTAAACTGTGAGAAGTGTGGGGCACCCGCCGCAGGAGCGCAAGGTTCGAAGGAACGGGTCGGGAGTCGATTGGGACAGCGCTCAGGCGACGACCCGTGCACCCTCGACGAGAGAGCGTGCTTCCTCGAAGAGGCGGTCCGCCTCGGACGAATCCCGGGCTTCTGCCGTGATACGGACGAGTGGTTCGGTCCCACTGGCGCGAACGAGGAACCAGCCATCGTCGGTGTCGACGCGAATTCCGTCGATGGTATCGACGTTTTCGTACTGGGCGTGGATTTCACGGGCGATTCGGTCCATCGCCTGGGTCTTGTTCTCGAACGAGAGACTGGTCCGGCGCGTCGTGTAGGCGTCTCCGCCGAGCGATTCGACCTGTTCAGAGAGTGGGCCTTCGCGGGCGACGAGTTCAGTGAGTTTCAACGCGGCGTAGTGTCCGTCCGGGGCAAGCGTCTCGTCGGGCCAAATCCACGCGCCAGAGGGTTCACCGCCGAAGGAGTACCCCGAGTTGGCGACTGTCTCAGCGATGTGTACGTCGCCGACCGGGGTGTAGGTGACACAGCCACCGGCGTCCTCGACGACGTCCTGAACGAGCAGACTCGTGTCGATTGGGACGGCGACGGCCTGTCCCGGTGAGACTGCATCGCGGGCGAAGAGTGCGAGGAGGTAGTCGCCGGTCACGTACTCACCGTTCTCGTCGACGGCGACCAGACGGTCAGCGTCTCCATCGTGGGCGAGTCCAACGTCTGCGTCGAGAGCGGGAACAACCTTCCTGAGTGCAGTGAGCGTCTCGGCGTTGGGTTCACTCTTTCGAGCAGGGAAGCGACCGTCTCGTTGCCCGTCGATGGTGTTGACCGTCGCTCCGAGTTCGTAGAGTGCATCGACCGAGACGCGACCGGTCCCGTTGCCGAGGTCGAAGGCGATAGCGACGTCGTCGAAGGAGTCGAAGGAGTCGAAGGAGTCGAAGGAGTTGACGAGGTGGTTGACGTGACGGGTTGGGCCGTCGGGCCACTCGCGTTCTTCACCGAGCTCGTCCCACTCGGCGAGCGAGACTTCGTTTCGGTTGAGCCGATGGACGATGTCGCGGGTCTGGCTTTTGTCGAAGGCGCGGCCACTCGTCGTCCAGAGTTTCAGGCCGTTGTCCGACGCGGGGTTGTGCGAGGCGGTGATTCCGATACCTGCGTCTGCGCCGAGCCATCCGACGGAACGGGCGACAGTTGGCGTCGAGACGACGCCGAGGCGAACGACGTCAGCACCACACTCACGGACACCTGCGCTGACGGCGTCCGCGAGGACGTCGCCACTCAGTCGAGCGTCTTGTCCGATGACGACAGTCCGGGCATCACACCCGACTGCGCGGCCGATACGGAGGGCGAGGTCTGCGGTCACGGTTCGGCCGACCGGACCACGGATTCCACTCGTTCCGAACATATCGATTCTGACGCGAACAGAACGTTTTGGTATACATCACCTACTCTCGGTGTCAGGTTTTCAGGCAACACCTACTCAGTGTTGCAGAAAAGAGACCGGCCCAGAGAGTGCCCGGATACTGGGAGGTCTGTCGTTAGTGGAGGGGCTGTGCGTCGTCGAGAGACACGATTTCGAGGGAGCCGAGTGCGTCTACCGTCACTCGATATCCGGCGTACGAAAAGGAGAGAATCGCGTCCTCGGAACAGTCGAAAACAGTGTTGAGGGCATCAGGGTCGATGGTCTGAGCGAGTGGCGGTAGTCGCGTCGGACGGGTGTCCTCGATTGCCGCAATACTCAGTACCACGTTCGTACTCAGAGGCTCGGATGTATCTCTGTCGATTCGGTACACCCCAGTCTCTTCTTCGTACGTTACCCGTGATTCCTTCCATTGCATCGTCTGTGCCATCATGGTGCTTGACACCCGTGTTTCTGATTTCACGGGTCTTAAAACCGTGCTATTTGTGAACAGTAGTGATTCGTGAAGGTCACGAAGTAAGATACGTTTGGGGAGTGTTGAATAGAGAACACATTATAAATAATCGTGTTAAATCCAGTCTCGCCGAATTTCTCAGCGACGTGCGAACAGTTCCTGCGTCTTCTCGCGTGCTTCCGCTGTCGATATTTCGCGATTGTACAAGGCTGCACCCGGTTCCAACAACGACCCACCCGACGCGAGGGAGCCCACATCGACCGGACCAAAGCCGATGTCACGTATCAACTCGGCGACGACGGCCTTCGCCTCGGCGTCGTCTCCCGCGAGGAAGATGGCGAATCGTTCCGGTTCGTCGAGTTCCGGGTGGCCGAAATCACGGAGTGTCTCCCAGTATATCGTGTTGAACGCCTTCACTACGCGCGCGTCGGGCAGTTGCGACGCGACGACTTCCGAAGACGTTCGGTCGCCGAGGTCGATGACGTGGAAGTTCTCCGTGTACGGGTTCATCGCGTCGACGACGACTTTGTCCGCGAAGGCGTCGGCGTCCGGGAGCGACGCGCGTCTCCTGAAGGGAAGCGCGAGGAAGACAACCTCGCCGAACACCACGGCCTGTTCTGGCTCGACGGCGTCGAGGTTGGAGCCAAACGTCTCTGAGAGGTCTTCCAGGGAGTCGGGACCGCTCGTGTTCGCGATGGCGACGTGGTGCCCTACCTCGACGAACAACTGGGCCACCGTCCCACCGAGTCGACCTGCACCGAGTATCCCAATGTCCATGAACTAAGATGATGGTTTGACAAGTTGAATCTTGTGCCCATTTTCGCCCGACGCACAGAGACGAATTCAGCCCGTGTAGCGCCCACAGGCGACTATTCCGGTTCGATAGCCATACAGTAACTCTGTTCGGGGGTGAAGCGGGAGGATTCCACCCACACATATCAGTTCAGTTATTGGAACGATTAGTAATAGAATAACGGCGACGGACGTTCAGCCTTCGATTATGTTCTGTATATCAGGACAGTCATAAACTAATATACATGTCGTCGTACGTATCATCATGCACAGACGCAACTTTCTGGGTGGGGTCGGGGTAGGTATGGCACTCGTCTCAGGGTGTCTCGGTGGGGGAAGCGGTCCGACCACGCTGGACCCAGCATCGAACCAAGCCGACGTGTCGAGTGGCGACCAACAGACTGCGACGGAGTCGCCAGACAATCGCAGTACACCAGAATCGACACCCGAACCGACGCCCGAACCGACAGCAGAGGCGACACCCGAACCAGTTCCAGAGTCCTCGCCCGAAGACAGAATCGACTTCACGCGTGACCCTTCCGACCCGGACGTCGTCGGGACGTTACTGACGAAGGGACCGATTCCGGGTGTCGTCGTCTCCTCCGACCTCCCGTTCGCCACGGCGTGGCAGAACTACGCCAAAGTCGACGAGGAGACCGGCACCTACAGCGTCGGCCTCTCGGTGACGACCCAATCGTCGATTGGACGCCTGAGCGTCGTCGGGACGGTGTTCGACGAGTCGGGCGCACGGGTCAGCGCAGACACTGACGTGAGCAACAACATCCCCGGTGGCGAGAAGGCCCTCATCCACCTCGTGTTCGACGGCGACGTCGAGAAGATGTACTACTTCGAAGTCGCCCTGGAGACACCCAAATAGCGAGTTACGCCCCTCCCGCGTACGCGTCGAACTCTTTCCCGCGAATCGCAAAATACGCGACACCGACGAGTCCAATTACCGATGCGACACCGAACGCGAGTGTCGGACTGGACGCGTAGAGCCATCCACCGAGTGCGGCACTCGGGATGACGATTGTATTCCGAATGAGGTAGTACGCGCCAGTGACTCGTCCCCCAGCGTTCTTCTCCGCGGGGCCGACGATGAGTGCTTTGTGCGCGGGCAGGCCAGCAAACCGGAGTCCCGAGAACGCGAAGAGTGCGACGAGCACCCACTGGTTACTGGGCGCGAGGATGAGCAGGACGGGGAAGACGGCGTAGACCGAGAATCCGAGCGCGACGACCGGTTTGAGTCCCGTTCGCTCGGCGAGTTTCGAGACGGGGAGTTTCGTCACGATAGCGACGACCATCTCGACGCCGAGCAGGATACCGAAGAACGCGTCGGGTCGGAGCGAGACACCGTACCCGGAGAAACCGACAGCGAGGAAGTCGGTGACGACGATGACGAAAAAGACGTACACCATCCCGTTTCCGAACCGCACGAGTGTGTCGGCGACGAGGAGTGGACGGAGCGTCTCAGGAAGCGACCGCAGGTCCGTTCGAAGTTGCGAGAGGCCCTCGAACGTCTTTCCGAGCGAGTCTTCGCTGGCATCGTAGAGGAAGTGCTGTGCAACCGTGGCGACGATACCGAACGCTGCGGCGACGACGAGGACGTACTTGAATCCGACGACGAACGACGCCGTCGCGGCCAACAACGCGGCAGCGATGAGTGGGCCGAGTAGGAATCCGACGCGGCGGAATATCTCGGTACTGGCGAATCCCATCGCGAGACGCGACGGCGGGACACTCTGCTTGACGATGGCGAACGTCGCACCGAGGCCGAACGACTTCCACGCCTGCGTGAGAAACAGGCCGACGAACACCCAAATCCACGGTTCGAGCGAGAGACCACCGACTGTCACTGGCGGAACCGACGGTGCGACGAACCAGACGAGGAACCCGGCAGACGAGATTGTCCCGAAGAGCGTGAGCGAGACCCGAGACCCGAGGCGGTCCGAGAGTGCACCGCCGGGGTACGGGTAGAGTGCGCCGATGAGGTTTCCGACGCTCCCGTAGAGACCGACGACAGTCGCGCCGGTGCCGAGGACGCGAAGGTACTCAGGGATGTACCGGCCAGTCATCTGAAACGAGAGACTGAACGCGAGCATCGCCAGCGAGAGGACGAGGACGTCGCGTTCGAGTCCGACGAACTGCCGAAAGGAGTCGAACGCGTCTACGGAGTCCCGGCGTGCTTCCATCGGTCGGTCAATTCGGCTGTGTGGGCAAGAAAGTAAGCGACGCGGTTAGGGGTTGGACGGGGATTCGGTCGGGGGGTCGACCCAGACGACGAGGCCATCGTCAGTTCGAACGATACCGCGCGTACGGTCGTCGCCGAACGGGGAATCGTCCACGTCGGAGGGGTCGAGGTCGGTGACACGATAGACTTCGTCGACGAGCCAGCCGTAGACGTCGTCGTCCTCTTTGCCTGTGTCGAAGACGATGACGCGCGACGCCTCAGGATTCGACCCGACGCCGAGTAGTCGGGCGGTGTCGACGAGTGTGGTCGTCACGCCGCGGTAGTCCATCACACCGACGACGTGCGGCGGTGCGTCGGGAAGTGACCGTGATAACTGACGGTCGATAATCTCTGCGACCGAGTCGAGGACGACACAGTACCGTTCGTCTCCGACCGTGAACTCGAGAACTTGGGTCGGTTCGTCGAGGGTTGCATCCGGGTGGTCGCCAACGGCCATCTACGCCCCCCGCTGTTCGAGTTGGTCATTTGCGTCGCCGAGGTCGTCGTCTATCGTCTCGACTTCGTCGTCGACGTGTTCGACGAGGAGTCCGACCTCTGCGATTTTCGCAGTTTGCTCTTCGGAGGCGGCCGCGACCTGATTGATTTCGCTCGCGACTTCCTCTGCACCGCGGGACGTCTCGTCGACCAGACTGGCGACTTCCTCGGTACTCGCTGCTTGCTGGTCGGTCGCGCGGGCAACTTCCTCGGCACCCTCGGCGGCCTCTTCGACGGCCACGTCGATGCTCCGGAGAGCAGACACGGCAGAATCGACTTCCGTGATACCCTCGTTGACCTCCTCGTTCGCCTCCTGGATGTTCCCGACGGTGGTCTTGGTCGTCGACTGGATGTCGTCGACAACTTCCTCGATTTCAGAGACGCTCTCACGCGATTGCTCTGCGAGACTCTTAACCTCGTCTGCGACCACGGCGAACCCGGACCCGGCCTCTCCCGCCCGTGC
Source organism: Haloferax litoreum (assembly GCF_009674605.1). Lineage (NCBI taxonomy): Archaea > Methanobacteriati > Methanobacteriota > Halobacteria > Halobacteriales > Haloferacaceae > Haloferax > Haloferax litoreum. Next base: position 195,374 of record NZ_WKJO01000003.1, on the reverse strand, counting down.
GGCCTCGATGGAGGCGTTTAGTGCGAGGAGGTTGGTCTGGTCCGCAATCTCGTTGATGACTTCGACGACGCTGTCGATTTGGTCGACCTTCTCACGGAGTTCGAGAATTTCCTCGTGAACGTCGGAAGTTGCCTCGTCCACCGTCTCCATCGCAGACGCCGCACTGTCGGCAGACTCACGTCCCTCTGAGGCGAGTTCGCGGGCCTGGTCGCTCATCGACTTCGTCTGTTCGGCACTCGATGCAATCTCTTCGACGCTGGCACTCAGGTTCGAGACTTCTCCAGCGACTTCGCGCATGTTCTCGGACTGGACGGTGGCCAACTCGCTAATCTCTTGAGCGCTGATTGCCACCGTCTCGGAGGCCTCCGAGAGTTCTGCGACTGCTGCTTCTATCTCGTCAGTCGCGTCGTCGACGTCGTCCACGTCGTCGAGGACATCCGTCGTGTCCGCCGCCGCCCCGCCGGTGCGGTGTCCGACCGCCGTGTCGACACCACCGTCGGTATCGGGAGCCTCGTCGTCAACAGTCAGAGGGTTGTCAATCGTCATGAGAAAATCGAGCACTACAGTAGGTATAGAACCTCGCGTCCGCGTATCATAAACAATAATAACATAATCCTCATGGTTAGATTCACAGAATACTGTCTTTGTCGGATTTATCACCCATTTGTAAATTATTACCAAAAGGCATTTTCCTCCCCGAAACCGGTCGTGACCCAGATTTTGAATATAAATGGCCTTGTCCGTTCACACCGCCGTGTTCGTCTCTCCACGGGGACATCCGAAACCGAATGTAAACATCTGTTTACACTCGGTTACCAGATTCGACGACTACCCTGGGCCACGACGAACCCACCGATTGCGACGAGAACGATAGACCCTCCGGCGGTGATTCCATAGAGGTAGGCGAGTGTGACACCGGCAACCCCGGCTACCTCCGCTGCGACTACGCCGTACAGCAGCGAACCCTTGAAACTTCGACCGAGTGGTGCCGCAGTGACGACAGGAATCACGAGGAGTGCCGCGACGAGGATGACACCCATTATTTGCATGGCACTGACGACGACGAACGCAGTGAGGATGGAGAGGAGTGTATTCATGGCTCTCACGTGGACTCGCGACGCTCGGGCCGCCGTCTCGTCGAACGTCACGTACAACAACGGACGGTACGCCGCAGTCACCGCGACAGCAACCACCAGCGTCATCGAGACGAGGAGTCCGACGTCGGCGCGTGAGACGGTTGCGAGCGACCCGAAGAGATACTGATTGATACCCACCGAAATCCCGCCGTCGGTGAGCGAGATGAGGACGCTCCCCAGTGCGAACCCACCGGTCAGGACCATCGCGAGTGCGGCGTCGCTCCGGGCGTCAGTGTACTCGACGAGGACTTGCACGACGAGTGCTGCAATCGTCGCCACGACGAGTGCGCCCACGAGAGGTGGGACGGAGAGGGCGAGCGTCGCATCGAGAAACAGGGCGACTGCGACGCCGGCGAAGGCGGTGTGCGCGAGGGTGTCGCCGACCATCGACAAGTCACGATACACCAAGAACGACCCGACAAGCGGCCCGACCACGCCGATACACAGGACCGACAGATACGCCCGTTGCATGTACGGGTACGTCAGGAATTCGAGGCCCGCCACGTCTGCAAGCCACGAGAACGCCCCCGCGACGACGATAGTGAGGAACCAATCGAAGAGGCCCGAAAGCGCATTCAACACGAGGAGTGGAGTGAGCACGTCACTCGGTGAGGCGGCGACAGCAGTGTACGCGAGGAGTCCGGTCACGACTCGTCCCCCTCCGCTTTCTCGTCGCTCAGAGAGCCTCCGCCGTGGTGCGTGTGCGTGTGGTCCAACACACGCTGGTTCGTGCCGTAGGCCGCAGCGAGTGCGTCGCTGTCGGCGAATTCGTCCGACGGGCCGTGGAAGAACAGCCGTTTATTCAGACACGCGATTCGGGAGGCGCGAGCAGTGACGACGCCGATGTCGTGTTCGACCAGCACGATAGTCATCCCCTGGTCGTTGAGTTCGCCGAGAAGCGTGTAGAACGACTCGCGAGATTCGGCGTCGAGGGCGACTGTGGGTTCGTCGAGTGCGAGTAACTCGGTCTCCGCGGCGAGTGCGCGCGCGACGAACACGCGTTGTCGTTGGCCGCCGGAGAGCGACCCGACCCGCCTGTCTGCGAGGTCGAGGATATCGACACGTTCGAGTGCATCGTCCACCGCGGCGTGGTCAGCGGCCGAGAACCGACCGAACAGATTGCGGGGATACCGACCCATTCGAACGACTTCACGGACGGTGATTGGCATGTCTCTGGCCGTCTTCGTCACGTCCTGTGCGACGTACGCGACACGCTCGCCGTCGGCGAACTCGTGGGCCGGTTCGCCGAACAGACGAATTTCGCCGCTGTCGGGGCGTTGGAGTCCGAGCATCAACGTCAACAGCGTACTCTTTCCCGACCCGTTCGGGCCGACGAGTCCGAGGAAGTCGCCTTCCGGAACGTCGAGGGAGACACCGTCGACGACGGGGACATCGCCATACGAGAACACCACGTCGCTGAGCGAGACAGCGGTCATCGGGCGTCCAATGCCGTACGCAACGACGGGAGGTTGATTTCTCGGACGATGTCGACGTAGCCCCAGTCCTGTTCGACCCACTCCTGTGTCAGGCCGGGAATCGAGGTGAGTGGAAGGACTGCCTCGGCGTCCGTCTCGGCCACGAGTTGGGTCGCGGCACGGTCGGATTCCAGTGGGTCGGCGAGAACGTGCCGGATGCCGTGTTCCTCGATAGTCGCCTGGGCGCGTTCGATATCTCGCGGCGACGGTTCGTCGTCTGGTGAGAGTCCAGTGAGCGCGACGACGTCGAAGTCGTAGCGGTCGGCGAGGTAGCCGTAGGCGTCGTGACCTGCCACGAGAATTACGTCTCGCTCGCGGGATTCGAGCCCCTCCTCGAAGGCCGCGTCGAGGTCTGCCAGCGCAGTCAGGTAGCGCTCGGCGTTGTCGGCGTAGGCGTCGGTGTTCTCGGCATCGACCGCTTGGAGCGCATCTCGGACCGTCCCCGTCGCAGTGGCGACGCGCTGGGGGTCCATCCAGAAGTGCGGGTCGACCGAACCGGTGTCGTGTTCTTCGTGGGAGTCTGTCACCGTGTCGTCGTGGTGGTCGTCTCCACTGCTGTCGTCTTCGTGGTTGTCTTCGTCGTGATGGGCATCTTCGTCATCATCGTCGTGAGCGTGTCCGTCGTCGCCGACTTCGTGGAGGGATACGTCGGCGGAGATATCGACGGAGACCACGTCCGACCCATCCGCTTCGAGTGAGGCCACGATGTCGTCGGCCCACGGTTGGAAGTCTCTCATCCCGTGGACGAAGACAGTCGATTCGAGGATACGTCCCTGTACGTCGGGTCCGGGTTCCCACCCGTGGCCGTGTTGTCCGAGTGGAACCAGTGTCTCGGCAGACGCCGCCTCACCGGCCACGTGACTCGTCACGTCGCCGAAGACGAAGAACGATGCAGTCGCCTGCGTCTCGTCTGGGGCAGCCGATTGACCAGACGTACCGGAACCGAGACATCCGGCGAGTGCCGCCGTCGTCGCTCCAGAGACGGCGGCGAGGAAGTCGCGGCGGTTCTGTCGTCGCATGTTAATAGGAAATCGTCTTAGGATAATAAGTGCTATTATATAATTTCTCTATTTTATTATCAGCGGGACGGGCCTACACCGTCACGGCGAGAGTGAGTTGCCCCGCAGAGACGTCCCGTTCGGGAGTCAGTCCGCCGACACTACCATTCTGCCCGACGTTCCACGTTTGTACTTCCGGATGGTGAGAAAGATGAGCGGCGTCCCGACGACAGTCGGCCAAAGCCACGCCACGACCATCGGGAGGAACTCGAAGTTGACAGACGAGAACGCCGTCACCGTCGCGATGTAGCCACCGCCCATCCTGCCGATGTGCTCGAAGAACCACTCGCGTGACTCGGCGCGGGCACGGCGGAACGCCCGAATATCACGGAGACCGAATCCCGCCCCGGCAGCGCCGAAGACCAGCATCACCGTCGCAAACCCGTCTCCCGCGAGGAGTAAGTACACCCCCATGACGAGCAGACCACTCCCCGCGACGGTGAGCAATCCGACGGCGACCCAATCGACCGTCTCCGGGCGGTCCGTGGGTCGCTTCCTCGACAGGACGCGGTCTCCAGAGAAGACGAAGTAGTAACTGAAGACGGCGACGAGTGCGAGGAAGGTACGACCCGGCGACGGGTCGAGGACGAAGAGCACGAGCGACGTGACAGCGACGATTGTCATTCCTGCCACGAAGATTCGGCCGGCACGGCGGTGGCGGCGTCCACCTTTCGTCGTGACGATAGCCCCGAGGCCGGCGAACAACGCGGCGAATCCGGCGACGACGTGTATTCCGAGTGTGGCGTCTTCGAAGACGCTCATCGCTCTCTCACCTCCAGCAGGTCCGAGTTGTGGAAACCGACAGCGGGTCTCGTTCTGTGCACCGTCAGGAGGACTTGGTGAGGCGGCATGGATACGAGTCAGGCGAGTATCGTAATAAAACTACTGAGTAAGCACTTACTTAGTGTAGTCCAGACCACTCGTGGGACACACTGAACGACACAGAGTCGGTTAGTCGACGACGAGTGAGTCGAGATACGTCGAGAGCGCCCCCCGGAGTTTGTCCCCGACACCGTCCATCCCGAGTGCGAGCGCAAACCCGGTGTATCCGTCCGTCGCCGAGAGGATGAACGCCGCCGTTCCGTCGGGGTCGACGTCGCGGAAGACACCCTGTTCGACACCGTCGCGGACGATATCGGCGATGACATCGAGCGTGTGCTGTTCCATCTGGAGCAGTGGTCCACGGAGCGTCTCGTTGTGCGGTGCGTGGGAGAGAAGTTCCATGACGGCGACGTTGACGCCGCGTGCGGCCTCGTCGGCTTCGTCTACGAGGAGGATATCACAGACGGCGCGGAGGCGCGCCTCCGGCCCGTCGGCGTCGATTTGGTCGAGACTGCGCGCGAGGTAATCGACAGACGATTCGAGGAAGGCGACGATCATCTCGTCTTTCGAGTCGTAGTAATAGTACAGACCTGCCTCGCTCTTTTCGCTCTCTGCGGCCACTTTCTTGGTCGTCAACCGGGCGTAGCCGTGTTTGGCGAGTGCCGTTCGAACGGCCTGTGCAACTTCTTCTTTCTGCTCGGGCGGGACGGAATCGGCGGGCATCTGACTAGGTAAGTGTTCACTCGTCGAATACTTGTGTGCGTTGCTCTGGACGGTCGGTCAAACGAGTGGCGGCGAACACGAACGGAGGGGCACACCCTCAGCGGGCAGACGCTCCGCGGACAGACCCGACCAACTCTGCGAGTGCGCGGCGTTTGATGAGGGCGAACCCAGCGAAGATAGCGACGAATCCGAGGGCCGTGAGCGAGTCGATGAGTTGGCCCAGAAACGCCCAACTGAGGAGCGTCGCCGAGACGGGTTCGAGGTAGCCGATGAGGTTGATTTGGGTCGGCCCGAATCGCGAGAGGAGTTCGAAGTAGATGAGGAAGGCCGCCGCACCGCTGACGACGGCGAGGTACACGAGTGACCCGAACGCTGTCGCCGTCCACTCGATAGACGCGAGCGATTCGTTGGTGGCGACGCCGCTGAGATGAAGGAGTCCCGCGCCGAGGAGCATCGCCCACGCCTGGAGGGTCCGCGCGGGGATATCCGACGTGAACGGGCGAGTCAAGACGGCACCGAGGGCGAAGCACGCGGCGGCGACGAAGACGATACCCACACCGACGACGTCGCTCGAGAGGAGCGCACTCGTGTCTGGTTGAGCGACGAGTCCGACGCCGACGAATCCGAGGACGAGGCCGAGGACGCCGAGTGCAGTGAGTCTGTCACCGAGGAAGCCGGTGGCGAACAACGTCGTGAGAATCGGGCCGAGACTGATGACGATGGCCGCGACAGCACCCGACACGTACTCTTGGCCGAGGTAGAGAAACGCGTGGTGGCCGCCAATCATCAACCCGCCGGCGATGCCGACGAGTGTCAGGTCGGTTCGCGTCCGTGGTCGCCAGTAGTCGGTCGAGTACACGGCGTATCCGAGGACGATAAGACCCGCGAGGTAGTACCGAATCGCGGCGAAGTGGAGTGGTGGGAAGAACTCCAACCCGACCTCGATGGCGACGAACGAACTTCCCCACAGCAGTCCGAGGAGGACGAACAGACCCGCCGCAACCCGGCCGTTCACTGACTCGTCACCTCGTGTCCGAACGCGAACTCACTGGTCGTGAGAACCGATTCGGTGATTTTTCGTTTTATTGGATTTCTGTCCAGCACGTGAGTCAGTCGATATCTCACAATCGATATTAGTCGTTTTGTTCGAACTGATTTTGAGTGAGTGGCCGACAGTCGAGTCGGGGAGTGCCCGAGCGATGACCCCTGTCTCCAGACGCGTCACGCGTCGTCGTCTGCGGGTCTCGCTCGAATGGCCCCGAGGACCCACGCGCTTACTCCCGGTGTCTCCCGGGCGGTGAACGCCACGAACGCGTACTGTCCCAGTGCATTCCGTGCCGACCGGTAGGTGTCGGCTTCGAGTGAGCGTTCGAGATAGCTATCACCCTGGTCGATTCGGGATGCGACGTCAGTGAGTGCGCGTCTCGTCAGGACCGACGGCGAGCGAGTCGAGCGGGCAGTTTCGAGCGCTTCGAGTGCCGAGAGTTTCTCTTCGTGGACCTGTGTCGCAGCGTCGAGGGACAGGTACTCGTCGTTCCGAACCGCTGCTTGTGCCGCCTCGGAGGCACGCCGATGTCGCTCCGCGGCGTGTGCCCCGAGTAGCGAATTCGCTGGACGGCCTGCCCGTAATTCGTCTCGTGCCTGCTCGACGCCGAAATGCATGTGGACGAACGTCTCCATCAGGAGGTTTTCCGCAGGGGTGTCGTCGAGGTCGCTGTCGAAGTCGTCGAGGAGTGGCCTGTAGGTGTCAGGATACTCACCTCTGCGGTCCGCGACGATAGCCGTGAGAGAAGATGCGCTCTCTCGGAACAGGTCGCCAAAGTGTCGCGGATTCGAGAGCGTGCCTCGGTAGCGGTCAGCGAGGTGGCGAGCGCCTTCTAGCGACGCCCGCGCCCATTCGACTGCATCAGCCATCTCCCCGACACGGGGCGCACTCCCCCCATATCGCCCTCTCTCGCCGGCGTTGTTGAGAAACCGTGCCGCCGCTGCGACGAAGTCTTCGACTTCCGCGTGGAGGACGAGTGCTGTCCCCACGTCGTCACCGAGGTACCGGTGTGCCAGCCTGAACGACTCGATATCCGAGCGAAGCGAATCGGCCATCGCACGAACGTCGTCTTCGGTCAACTCACCGACTGCCGCCTCGTAGGTTCCCTTGGCCATCGCCGCACGGCCACGCGCGGAGCGAAGTGAACGAAGCGTCTCGAAGGGTGTGGTCTCCGACGACGGCCGGTCGAGTCTGCGGGTCGCATCCTCGTACGCCTCCGCGTAGATGTGGCGAACCGCCTCGTTCGGGACCGCTGAACTGTCCATCGTCGCCGGGACCGAGTCGAGTAGTTCTCTCGCGCGCGCCTCACTCTCTTCGAGGAACGTCGGAGCGATTGGTGCGGGCGTCGTGGCTGGAAACGTCGGCGACCCGAGTGCTTCGACTTCGCGGAGCGTCGCCACGTCGAGGGCCGGCCGTTCGTCGTTCTGCAGGTCGAGTTCGCCGAGACACCCCGTGAGACTCGTCGCTCCCACGACACCGAGTGCCGCGAGGAACCTCCGCCGCGTCTCGCGCATCGTCACGCGTCCTCCTCGTCCATCGTCTCGGTTCGAAGCGACGGTGGAAGGCGGCAACTCGTCCCGCCGCCGTGACTCCACCCGTGCTCAGACCGGTCCGACAACGCGTACGGCAGTCGGATGAGAGAGGCGAGGACGTGACGCTCGTCGGTCGAACATTCAACGTCGGCGTCGCGGAGCGTCCGACAGAAATCCACGTCGACGGAGTGGTCGGGGGGCGACGCGACGTACAACAGGTCGACGCCGTGACATGCGTCGGTTCGATGCTGGATGATGACGAGTGCTTGTTCGTCGAAGTTCGTCGAGTCGATGAACCGTCGAGCGTCTTCGATTCCGTCCGGTATCGCTGTGAATTCGACGTCCCGTAGCTCGTCTTCTGACCCGAGGAGGAAGGACGGGAGCGCCGACTCGTCCTCTCGGTCTGCATCCCCGAAGATTGCCTCGGGAGACTCGTGTCTGAGTTCGAGGTAGTCGTAGTCGGTGACAAGGTCCTCTCGTCGGGGACCGTGTGCCGTCGGCGACCCTCGAGTGCTGGAGTCGCTGCCAGTACACCCGGCGAGACCGATGAGGAGGGCCGCGCCGCACCCGTGGAGGAACCGTCTGCGGGTTCGCGGAGACATGTGTCGTTCGACCAACTTTTTCGGGAGGTGAAGTCCCTTGTGGTCGGTCGGTGTGTGCCGGTCGAATCGCGCAACCTTTCCCCGATGGTCACGTCAGTTCGGCCAACGAATGCGTGAGGACGAGTTGGCGACCCGGGTCGTCGAACACTTCCGGGAGGCTTTCGACGACGTGGACATCCACCTCGAAGAACCGTACGACCACTACGGGAACCGTGGCGTCGCCGACGTGTACGTTCGCGTTCGAACGCCCGAACCGGTCGATTACCTCATCGAACTCAAAGCCGACGCGGCGATTCGGCACGCCACAGGGGCGAACGAGATTCTGCGTCAGTACCGCCGCATGGAGCGCTACTTCTACAAAGACGACGAACACGACATCCGGCCGAAACTCGCCCGTGACGGCCCCGGCGTCCACGTCCTGTTACTGTTCGCACCGACACAGCGATGTGTCGAACACGTCCACGAACACCACGCGCTCTACGAGTCGGTAGCCCCCGACGCTGTCGTCGAGGACGTTCCCGCGTCACGGAAAGTCGCCTTCCTGACCAACCTCGAAGACGCGGAGTACGGTGAACTCGGCTTCCTCTCTGTGAACGGCAAGGTTCCCCTCGGTTCTGCGGATTTCGACGACGCTGTCCCCGAGGACTCTCGCCTCGCCGCCGCACTGGACAAAGCGTCCATCTAGCGGACACGCTCATACACCCCCCGGTCCTAGTGGTGCCCATGGGAACGACTCGGAAGTCGGTTCGAATCCCGCTCGGAGACCTCCGACAACAGGTCGCTGACTCCCTCGGTGTGGCGGCGTCACTCGTCGACATCGAGGGGATACGAATCGAAGACGGTGCACTGGAAGTCGACGCGAGTTACCCGGACGGTGAGAGCATCCCTGTCGTCGAACTGTTCGTCACCGACCCGGATGGAAACACGGAGTCGTACGTCACCGAGCTAGACGGTTCGAAGAACCTCCTCATCGCCGGCGAGGACGTTCTCGTCGAACTCGTAGACTACGACAGAGACCGTGCCGAAGTGTTCGTCTCCGTGAAACACCGACAGGACGGTGAGATGGTGACCGTCCTCGGGTGCGGAGAACAGTGGGTGATTCCGGTCGAACGAGACGGGCAAGAAGAGAAGGTCCGGTGTCGGATTCAAAGCGCCATCGAACCAACCGCGACAGACACCTGAACGCGGCCACCAATCCGAGTCCCACCGGCCCCGCTATCCTTCGTACTCGACGTACGAGACGCAGTATGCTTCAGGAGCGATTTCACCTTCGACGATTGCACACGCCCCGATGCCGTCGCCGTTTATGTCTTCGATGTAAAACTGGCAGTTCGAGCACTGCTGTCCTTCCCGCGGTTCCTCTTGATACGACACTGCCTCCTGCGAAGAGAGACTGTCCGGGTTCCGTTGCGTCCCGCCGATGGACGTCGCAGTCGCGTACTCTTCGGGGACGCCACCTGTCGAACCGGACCCGCCGCTCTCAGTCGTCGTCTCGGTCTCTGCCCCGCCATTACCCCCGTTACCGCCGGAACACCCGGCGAGGCCGGCCATGGTCGCCGTCCCGGTCAGCCAGATGAATCGCCGTCGCGTCTGCTGTCCGTCTGCCATACTCGGACTGGGTCGGGAAAAGATAAGTGAAAGTTGCCGTTTCTCGTGAGGCAAGAATTGCCACTCGTTTGATATTGTCTCGGAACCTTAGTCTCTGACTTCGCGGAGTGAGAGGCACTGGCACGACGAGACCACCTCATCGGTTCGAAGGGACGAGAACCGACGAGGTCGGAGTGGAGTCAGCCGAAACCCCTCGTAACCACGCTGCGTATCCGAGAGACTGCGTCGCGGTGAGTTCGACTGGGAACGACTCACCGAATACCCGCGCTCCGACCGCAACGAGTACGTCTTCGAGGGCGTCAGGCGGTCCAGTGGCCTCGACACCACAGGTCCACCCCGTATTCGACAGTGCCGTCACCTCCGTCACCTCGACGTGTGCAGTCGCATCGGTAGCCGAGATGCTGTCGTCGAACGACCGGAGTTCAGCCGTCTCGAACGCGGAGAGCATCCGTGTCTTCTCCACCGACACCCACAACCCAGTCGGGTCGGCACTCCAGAGACTCGGCGTGTACTCCAGCGGGAAACTCCACTTGTACCACTGTTCGACGGTTCCTGTCACCTCGGGAGAGAACACGTGGTGCGTCCCACTTCCGAGTCGATACTTCAGTTCGACAGCGTCGGCACCCCCTCCGCGCAGTTTGAGGTTCAACCCCGAGTCGAGTGGCGAGAGGTACACGTCAGTCCGCTGTGACGGTTCTACGTCCCCGAATCCAGAAACCCACTCACTGAGGGCCTGCGGTGGTGACCCAGTGCCGAACCATCGAACCTCCAGCGAGTTCGTCTCGTCTGTCCGTCCCATGTGAAGACCTCACGCGACGCGAACACGTAGTTTGATACCCAAAACAGCGCCCACGGTTCAGACCGAGAGTGGACGAGTCTCTCAGCTATTCGACCGATTCGCTGCCGTCGGCCGGACGAATCCGCGCCAGTCGCATCGCGTTGCCCGTCACACCGAGCGTCATCCCGGCGTCGCCGGCGAGGACGGCGAGAGCGACGCTGACGTACCCGAACGGAACGCCGACGGCGAGGACGGCCTTGATAGCCAGCGACGCCCAGATGTTCTGGCGGATGACGTGGTTCGCCTGATGCGACAGTTCGTAGAGGTACGGGAGTTTGGACAGGTCGTCGGCCATGAGCGCGATATCTGCCGTCTCCAGTGCAGTGTCAGTCCCCGCAGCACCCATCGCGATACCGACCGTCGACGTTGCCAACGCGGGGGCGTCGTTGATGCCGTCACCGACCATGGCAACCGAGTCGTACTCGTCGAGGAGTCCTTCTACGGCGGCAACCTTGTCCTCCGGAAGGAGGCCAGCGCGGAAGTCGTCGACGCCCACCTGTTCTGCGATGGCGCGTGCCGTCCCCTCGTTGTCACCGGTGAGCATAATCACGGAGAGACCGAACTCGCGGAGTTTGGCGACAGTCGCTTTCGCGTCCGGGCGGACTTCGTCGGCGACGGCGACGATACCTTCGAGTTCGTATTCGGTATCGCCGGACTGCGTCCGGCTGCCTGTCGGGCTTTGCCCGACTCTGCCGACGAGGACGACAGTCTTCCCTTGCGCCTGCAGACGGGGAATCGTATCTTCGACGAGGTTGAGACATCCCTGTCTGTCGCAGAGTGCGCGAACGTCGTCCGAGAGCGTGTCGTCCGGGTCGGTGACGTGGACGTGGTCGAGGTGGAAGTCGAGTTCCTCGAAGAGACCGGGTTTGCCGGCGAAGTGCGGGACCCCGTCGAGTTCGGCGCGGACGCCTTTCCCGGTAATGCTCTCGAATCCGGAGACGTCCCTGCCGTCGATGTCGTTCCCGTCTGCGTGCGAGACGATTGCCTGACCGATGGGGTGTTCGCTCCGCGATTCGAGGCCGCGGGCGCACCGAAGCACGTCAGATTCGGTGTTCCCATTCAGCGGCACCACGTCGGTGACGGTGAGTTCACCCTTGGTGAGTGTTCCCGTCTTGTCGATGGCGATGGCTTCGACTGCCCCCATCGCTTCGAGGTGCGTCCCGCCTTTGATGAGGACGCCGTTTCGTGCCGCCGAGGTGATGCCGGAGACGACCGAGACGGGCGTCGAGATGACGAACGCACACGGGCACGCGAGGACGAGCATCGTGATACCGTAGACGAACCACGTCACCCAGTCGAGGCCGAACACGAGCGGTGGAATCGCGGCGACAGAGAGTGCGACGACGACCATGAACGGCGTGTAGTACGACGAGAAACGCTCGACGAACTGCTCGCGTTCGGTCTTGTTCGCCTGTGCGTCTTCCACCATCGAGACGATACGCGAGAGTGTGTCGTCGCCGGCGGCAGAGTCGACGCGGACCTCCAGATACCCCGTCTCGTTGACGGTGCCGGCGTACACCTCGTCGCCGCTGGTCTTGTCGACGGGGACCGATTCCCCGGTGATTGGCGCTTGGTTGACGGCAGTGTCGCCAGCGAGGACGGTTCCATCGACTGGTATCTTCTCGCCGGGTTTGACGACGACGGTGTCACCGACGACGACGTCTTCGACTGGGACGACTGTCTCGACGCCGTCGCGTCGAACTGTCGCCTCGTCCGGCGAGAGGTCCATCAGTTCGCGCAGCGAGTTCCGCGTTTGGTCCATCGAGTACCGTTCGAGGAGTTCCGAGACGCTAAAGAGGAACGCGAGCGTCGCCGCTTCGAAGTAGAGACTCGTGGGCGGCGAGATGAGACTCGCCGTCACGGCGCTGATAATCGCCGCCGACATCAGGAAGTCGATGTCGAGACTGCGGTTCCGAGCGGAGTAGTAGCCGTTTCGGAGGATAGCCTGCCCACCGACACCGGCACCGACGATGTAGAGGACTTCTGCGAGCGTGAACGAGACACCGAGGAGCGACGCCACGACGAGTTCCAAGCCGAGGAGGTACTCCACGGCGATACCCGCCGCGAGGAACCCGCCGCTAATCCACGTTTTCACCGCGCGCGTACTCCGCCAGACGCTCTGCGGCCCGGCGTTTGTCTCTGCGTCTTCGAGTTCGTCGGCGTCGGTTCCGGTGACCTCGTACCCGGCGTTTTCGACCGCTTCGACGACGTCTGCAGGGTCCGTGTCGGCCGAGATGGTGACGATTGCGGTGCCCGTCGTCGGGCGTGTGTCGTATTCGAGGACGCCAGAGACAGTTCCGAGGGCGTTTCTGACTTTTCCCGCACAGGACGGACAATCCATATCCGGAATCGTGAGAGTGACCGTTCGTACCGCTGGTTCGTCTTCGACGGCGTACCCCGCGCCCTCGATGCTGGTTCGGATGTCGCCGATGCTCGTCCGGTCGGGGTCGTAATCCACGACGAGTCGGCCCGTCGTCACCTGCGGGTCGATGTCTCCGATACCGTCGAGTCGACGGACGCTCGACTCGACTTTGCCGGCACAGGAGGGACAGTCCATGTCGGGGACGCCGAACTCCGCCCGACTTCGAGCGGCGTCTGGGTCTGTCGCACCCACCGACTGCGGACCCTCCTCGATGTCGACGTCGCAGGCGTCGTCACACCCGCAGTCGTCCGGTGGGTTCGTGGACGTGCCCGAGTCGTCCGTGACACGTCCGTCGTGTTCGCTCATATCCGCCACTAGCCAGCCACCAGTTAATAATCCACCTGTTATCAAACGCCCCAAAAATAATCTATCTTAACAATAAAATCGAGAGTGGTTATTAACACTCAGAGGAACGGCGGTGCTTCCGTCGGCAACGAGATGAGCCACAAACTGAGTATCGTGTAGAGAATCATCACGGCGACGAAGGGGAACTGACTTCGGACCGCTTGCATCCGACTCGGGAACGTCCGGTACGCCTGTGAGTGTGCCACCCAGACGGCGAGCAAGTGCCCGAGCAGGACGAACGCGACGTTCAGTCCGCCAAACCACGCAGGAAGCGTGAGAACGACCGGGTTCGCTGGTGGCGACAACGGTGACGAGAGCGCGCCGACGAGCATCGGCGACAGCGACACGAAGAACCCGAAGTAGTGCGCGAGGTGGTACCCTGCGGCGATAGCGAGCAGTGAAGGCGCGAATCTGACGGCCAGTGCTCGCGGCGTCTCGAACGTCTCGATTCGGCGGACTGTCGCCCGCGCCGCGAGCAGGTAGAGGCCGAGGAAGACGGCATACCCACCGAGGTAGACGAGTGCGTAGACGAGGAGTGGTGGTACCCCCACGTCGACGATGGCACGGATAACCGACGCACCCTGTTCCGTCGTGACGAACCCGCTGAAGGTGAGTTCCCAGACGAGGACGACGGCGACGGCGACGGCGGCGATATCGGTTACCTCGTCGTCTGTGACGAGGCGCATGCCCGGAAGGCGAAGCGAGATGCCGTCGTCGTCGACGCGAATCGGGGCGACCCGACCGTAGAAGTGGAGGAACACAGAGACGGGGTCCGCCCGGTCGAACCACGTGTCTGTTCCGACTGCGAATGCACCGACGAGCGTGACGACCGAGTACCCGACGAGTGCGGTAGCGAGGAGTGCTGGGTCACGCGTGACACCCGCGGCCGTCTCTATCCAGACGAGGGCGAGAATTCCGGCGACCGCAGGCCACCGGCCGAGTCGGTCGGGATACTCGACGAAGCCACTGGGAAGCACACTCGAGAGCGTACGCCACGGGTTGAGCACTCGCCACGTGTCCGTGACGAGGTAGGTGAACATCGTGTATCCCGCGCGGAGGCCAGCGAAGACGACGATGACGGCGAAACTGACGGTCGGAACCTGCGGACCCGTGTAACCGAGAGAGACGAGCAACGCGAGGAGTGCGAGTCCGAGGAGGCGACCAAGCACACCGAGTCCACGACGAAGACCATCGGTCACGGCGACCGACCGCCGCCACCGATGGACCTGTTCGATGAATCGGCGGTCGGTCACGAAACTCGCGAGGAGTGCGGAGGCGCCGACTGTCGCACCGCCGGTGGCGAGGTAGAGCCATCGGGGAACGGCGAGGTTGTCCTGTGACGCACCCGCGAGGCCGACGGCGGCGTTGCTCGCGGCGACTGGGTCTGAAAGGAGCGCAGCGAGACTCGTGAGGAAGATGCCGAGGCCAATCCGCCTGAAGCGTGTCGGTCGTATCATGACGCGAAGAGGATGAAGAGAATGAGGAATCCGAAGTACAGTGCGACGAGGACGCCGAGGGCTCGAATACGGAACGACTTCAGTTGCCGTTCTTCCTCGTAGTACGCCTCACGGTACGCTTCGACTTCGCTGGCATCGAGGATATCGGGATGCCGCGCACCTCGGTGGAGGACCAGCAGTCGCTCGGCCGGATACGCCTCACCGCACGTCTCGCAGACGTGGCGGTCACGTGTCGCGTCGATGTCCGTGGTCATCCGTTGGTCACTCGAAGGTCGGGGTGGCGGGTTCTGAACGTTTCTGTTGGACGCGTCGGGGATGCGGGCCTCTCGAACCGACGTGTCACGCCTCGAACTGCATCGAGTCGAACGAGAGGAACGCCGTCTCGTATCCGTCGTGGCGGGCGACTTGCGGTGGAACGTCGACGGTGAGCGTCACCGTGTCGCCGGACTCGACCGAATCGACTGGGAGGCCGTAGTGATAGCCAAGTTCGGGGTCGAGCGTGCGGCGGAGTCGTTCGCCATCGGCGATGGCCGCCCCGTCTCGTTCGACGGTTCCACGGACGCCCATCATCGGGAGGATAAACTCGTTGTACGGCGTCCGCGCGGAGACGTAGAGGTACGCCCCGTCAGCGTCGAACTGTGTCCCATCCTCGACGACGAAGGCGTCGAAGAACGCGTCGCCACTCGTCTGTCGGCCGAGGTGCGTTCCGGGGAGTGAGCCGATTCCGGGCGCGGCACCCATGGGCATGTTCATCATCTTCATCGCTGGGACGGCACCGGGAGTGCCCGCCTCGTCGCCAAGGCGTTCGAGTTCGACGTCGTAGAGTTCGTCCGTGTCGAAGGTGAACTCGAACGTCGCCGTCTCCGCCGTCTCGAATCGACCGGCGAAAGAACCGGTCCGGTGGAGCGACGTGCCGCCGACGTTCACGCGCGCCTCGTAGTCACCCTCGCCGTCGAGAACGTAGTTCGACCCGTAGTGCATCCCCATCTGTTGGGACAACATGGGGTAGGCGACTTCTTCGCTCACGAGGGTTCCGTCGCGGAGGAGTTCTATCGAGACGCCGGCGTCGAACGGGAGAACCGCCCCCGTCTCGTGGTCCCACACCGACGCCATGAGGTGAAGTGAGTCGTCGGCCTCGACGACGGTCTTCTGTAGTTCCGACCCGGCGACAGACCAGAAGCGGTGCGGGTAGGAGTACGAGAGTGCGACCCCGTACGGCCCCGTCTTCGTCATCCCGTACATCTTCATGCCCTCCGTGATGGCGGGGAGGTACACTGCGTCAGGGCGGTTCTCCACGAGTGGCGGGTCACGCCACGCAGACTGCCGTTCGAACCCGCCGAGACAACCTGCCGTCGCGGTGAGTGCACCGATTCCGAGGGCCTTGAGGGCGTCGCGTCGTCTCATGTAGTGTACTGCCTCGTCGGTGTCGTGACGAAGCGATTCATCGTTCGTAACGGTCCGACAGCAATGTCGGTTGCGCTTCAGCGCCGACGTTCGAGGCGTGAATGCAGATTATCAATCGGTGGCATCGCACGCCTCACTTTAAATATCCAGTTGTATACCACTTAGTGAATGGACGATACCCCACTCGACACATACGACGCGCGTGCGATTGCAACCGCGTACTTGGGGTTCGGTGCAATCGGAATATTGGGTGGTGAACTCGTCCTCTCGACGCTCTTCGGGACACAGATGGCGTCGCCGTCGGCGATTGGAAAGGGACTGTTGTTCGTCGTCGTCTCCAGTCTGTTCGTCGGGTTCCTCGTGAACCGGAAGAACGAGCGGATTGCACAGCAACAGGCGTCTGTCCGGACGTCGTTAGAGAAGTTGGAGAACATCGTGTCAGCGTCGCCGATTCCGATTGTCTCGGTCACGCCCGACAGGCGGGTGACTCGGTGGAACGAGGCGGCCACCGAGACGTTCGGCTGGACGCGAGACGAGGTTCTGGGTGCACAACTCCCGAGTGTGGCGAGCGACCGTCAGGTGGGCGTCGAGGAGATTCTCGAACAGACGACGCGAGAAGACGGTCTCTCGAACGTCGAAATCGAGTTGGAGCGCCGCGATGGGACGGTCGGTGAGTTCCTGCTCTCGACGGCACTGATTCGCAACCGGGACGGGGACGTGGTCGAACTGGTCGGCGTCCTGGTCGACACCACAGAGCAAAAACACAGAGAGCGTCGGCTGAGAGAGTTCGAGATGGCCGTCGAACAGGCGGGCCACGCGATATATCTCACCGACCCAGATGGGACGATTACCTACGTCAACCCGGCGTTCGAAGACATCACGGGATTCACTCGCTGCGAGGCAGTCGGCGAGACGCCTCACATCCTGAAATCCGGTGAGATGGACGACTCGTACTACGACGAGTTGTGGGCCACCATCGAGTCCGGCGAGACGTGGCAAGAACGCATCATCGACCAACGAAAGAGTGGTGAACTCTACACGGCGGTCCAGACCATCGCACCCATCCAACGAGACGACGAAATCGTCGGGTACGTCGCCATCCAGTCGGACATCACCGATGCCGAACTGGCGCAACAGCGACTCGGTGTCCTGAACCGGATGTTCCGGCACAACCTCCGCAATCGGATGAACGTCATCGACGGGTACGCCGAGATGATTCGGAACGACGCCGAAGACGAGGACAACTTCCACAGAGCGAACAACATCGTCACGGCCGCGAACGAACTCGTCGCACTCGCAGAGAAAGCACAGACGGTCGCCGACCTACTCGAGTCCGACGGAAAGACGCGATGCGTCACCGACCTCGTCGACGAAGTGGCCGACCGCGCTCGTTCGTGTCACCCGGAGGCGACGGTCGGAGTCGATATCGAACCGGACGTCGCACACCTCGTCGACAACCGTGTCGGCGTCGCTGTCGACGAACTCGTGACGAACGCCCTCGAACACGGTGGTGAGACGGTTCAAGTCGACGTGTACCGGAGTCCCGTCGACGACGCCAGACTCCTTATCCGAGTGAGTGACGACGGACCGGGCCTCCCACGAGGCGAGTGGGACGCAATCGAACGAGGTGGAGAGACACCACTCGAACACGGGACAGGGATGGGACTGTGGTTAGTCCACTGGGTCGTGACGAAGGCCGGTGGAAGTACACAACTGGACACGACACCGCTTGGAGGTGCGGCAGTGACACTCAAACTGCCAATCGACGACGGGTCAGGCGAGGAGTCCGACGACGACACAGAACTACACGTCGAGTCCTGACACCCACCAGCGGGTGAGGAACGTGTCTGGACCACCCGGCGGACCGAGAACGAACGCTTAGGGTGACTACCGACGATTCCCCAGACGAATGACCGGCAATCGGGACCAAAAACCCGAAGTGGCGTTCGGCGCACTCGGGAGTGAACTCCGTCTCAGGATCCTTCAGACACTGGAACTCGAAGCACGAGAGGCGGAGCGAGGACTCACATTTTCGGAACTCTACGACCGTATCGACGTCGAGAGCACGTCGCAACTGTCGTACCACCTCGGGCAACTCGACGGCGCGTTCGTCCGCAAGTTCGACGGGTCTTACAGGTTGACACAGACGGGAGAACGTGTCGTCCGAACCGTCTACGCAGGGACGTACACCGACCGTCCGTCGTTCGAGGCAACGCGGGTAGACGGTGTGTGTCCACACTGCGACGACACCGAGTTGGTCGCTGCGTTCGAAGACCCGTTCTTGGCCCTCACGTGTCGAGCGTGCGACGGGGTCGTCGCCCGATACGACCTCCCACCTGCGCAGGCGGCGGACCGGTCGCCACACGAAATCCTCCGGTCCTGTGACCGCCGCGTCTTTCACGAACTCGGGATGGCGCTCGAAGGGACGTGCCCGACGTGTGGCGGCGTGATGGACGCCTCGACACGCTCAAGAGACGAACCGCGTTCGGACGAGTACGCCGTCGTCGCCTCCTGTCGTCGGTGTTTCAATCAGGTGTACGCCCCCGTCGAACTCTGCGTGTTCTATCACCCTGCTCTCGTCGCGGCGTACTGGGAACGGGGGCGAGATGCGACGCAGGTCCGCCCGTGGGAGGTGTACACCCACACGCGCGAGTGGAACCTCGAAGTGGTGTCGGAAGAACCGTTCGAGGCCACCGTCGAGACTGACGTGGGAGACGACGTGTTTACCGTGACCGTCACGGAGGGTGCACTCGCCATCGACGCCGAGACGATGACAGAGACGTAGCTCAAACTATTTTGAGTTATACCTCTGACAAAATGTAATTATTTAGATAAGTTATTTCACCTCCGGGCGCGAACCGTCGTGCATGGTCTCCGCTGACTGGATTCGGCGACACCGCATCGCCGCGTTCTTCCTCCTCGCCTACGCCATCTCGTGGAGTATCGAAGGTGCAGTGAAACTCGCCGGGATGGAACCCTCGTGGACGACGTGGTTCTTCGAGGGGTTCTTGAGTCCGCTGTCACCCGTCGTCGCCGCCGCACTCGTCCTCTCCGCGAGTGGCGAATCTGTCCGGGGATGGCTGCGCGATATCCTGAAATTCCGCGTCCATCCGAAGTGGTACGCCCTTGCCATCGGCATCCCGTTCGTCATCACCTACGCCTCCGGTATCGCCTCGTGGGCACTCGGTGGACCCGTCGACTGGGCGTCGTTCGAGTTCGACCCCATCTCTATCGTCATCGGCATCGTGCTCGGTACGCTCATCGGCGGCGGACAAGAAGAACTCGGGTGGCGTGGGTTCGCACAACCGGAGTTACAGGAACGTTACGGTGCGTTCCGAGCAGCGGTCGTACTCGGCATCCTGTGGGGCGGGTGGCACCTCCCGCAGTTCGTCTTCCCCGGAGGGATGCGCGCCGACTGGCCCCTCGCGTTGACTGTCTCGTACTTCGTCGGTATCGTCGCGTTCTCCATCCTCCTCGCGTGGATATACAACGGTTCGGGCGGGAGTGCGTTCCTCGCGATGCTCATGCACGGGACGGACAACTCGACGCAGGGCCGCGTTCCCCTCGACGTCGACCTGGTCATCGTCGGCGACGTGGTCAATTGGGAGTCACTCGTGTCGATGTACGTCTCACACGCAGTCATCACGTGGGCCGTCGTCGCCATCGTCGTCGCCGTCGTCGGAATCCACCTCTCTTCGGGGCGAGTCGAACCCAAACACACATCTGGCCAATTCGAGGACTAACGCCAGTGAAGAACGCCCGCCCAACCCCGACAATCGACCGTCCGAATCAGGTCGACGCCCTCCGTGACCACCTCGAAACCACGCTTCCACAGTTCGAATCACTACCGGGCGTCGTTGGCGTGACGCTCAACGGTGGCCTCGCGCGCGGGTACGGTGACGACCTGTCGGAAATCGACGTGACGCTCTATCTCACCGACGACCACCACGATGCGTGGATGGCCGGGCGCGCACCCATCGCCACCGGCATCACCGTCGTCGACGGACATCTGTACGACATCGCTATCGAGCGAATCGAAGCGTTCGAATCTGGCGACTGGTCAGAGACAGAACGGTGGGACCGGTCGTACGCGGAGGTTCTCTTCGACCCCGACGAGAGACTGGCCGATGCTTTCGAGCAGCACCTCGGTTCTCCACCCGGTCTAGACCGTGCCGAGGGACTGCTCTTCGACTGCTGGTGGCACTTCGAACTCACGGCAGGGTGTTGGATACACCGAGGCGACGCGGTGCAAGCGCACTACGTTCTCGACGCCGCAGTCGAACCGCTCATCAAGGCGCTGTTCGCGGTCAACGACGCGTACCTCCCGCACGACAAGTGGCTGGTCAACCTCAGTCGCTCGCTCGAGTGGCACCCAGACGCGTGGGAGACACGGCTACAGTCGGCGCTCGCGTCCGGTACCGGGTCGATGGATGCGGTCACCGACCGCCGTGCCGTCATCGAGTCGCTGTGGGACGATATCGACCGGTACGCGCACGGGAAAGCAGACGAAGACGTTCCGGTCCGGATGATGCAACGGACGTTCTATCGGGCACTCGCTCGTCTCGTCGACGAACAGCGTGTTCCGTACGACGAGTGGGACGAGACGTTCGGCGCTCGATTACTCGCGATGGACCCGTTTGCGGCAGTCGCTCAGGTCGAAGACGACGCCGTCTCGCTGAACGCGGACGCACTGGCCGACCTGACCGCCGACGAGATGTACGACTGGCACTATCAGGTCGTCGACGCAGTGAGACAGCGAGATTAACCTCTGTGTTCGACTGCCGGTAGTCGCGTTCGAAGGGCGGACAGCACGTCCGTTGGTTCGCGTTCGAGCGTGTAGGAGTCGGTCGAACCGTCGCGGAGTGCGAGGGTGAGTTCACCGTCGTCGAACGCGACCGAGTCGAGCGTCTCGTACTCGTACACTCGGGTGTCGTCGCCGACAGCGTAGTATCGGTGTGCGAGACTGACCGTCGTGTCGTCGTGGACGACGAACGCTTCGTCGCCGACGACGAGCGTCGTCAGATGATACTCCCGCGCTGGGTCGACCAACGCGAGTCCGCGTCCTTCTGTGGGTATCGACGAGACTGCGTCGCCGTTGCTCACACCGGCGATGTCGAGGACGGCGGACTGTCCCATCTCGATACCCGACTGGAGAACCGAGTCGGCGTTGGTGTTGACGTACCAGATGCCGAGTGCTGCGAGGGCAGACCCCCGGCGATAATCCCACCGCCCTGAAGTACGTCACCGAATTCGAGGATGAGGTACCCACCGAGGAACAGACCACCGGCGACAATCCACACCCACTGCCACCCGGCGGCCCACAGCGGTTGGAACACGTCAGCTTCGAGCGTGTCTCTACGGCCCACGAACCGGACCTCCGTCGCGTCGTCGTGCCATCATCTGAGTCACAGTTCGACTGTCGGGGACTTGTGGCTTCCTCTCTGGAGACCGTACGAGACGGGTGCCGTCTCGGTGGGTCAGACGTCGAGCAGTTCGACGAGGTTCCCCTCGGGGTCGCGGAGGAAGACGATTCGCGTGCCACTTTCGGTCGTCTGGGGGTCGCTAAGTGTCTCGACGTGCGAAGGCAGGCCCTCGACGACGGCGTCGACGTCGTCGACAGAGAGTCCGAGGTGCGTCGCACCGGGTTGGTCGAGAGTCGCGTCGTCACGGGAGTCACCCTCCGGGTCGTACTCGACGAGTTCGATACGGGCGTCACCGCCGTCGAGATGTGCGAACCGACCGGTAGCGTTCTCGACGCCGACGGCAGTCGAAAACGCCTCGCCACCCACCTCGAAGCGGTCGAGGACCGACAAGCCGAGAACGTCCCGGTAGAACGTCACTGCCGAGTCGAGGTCACCGACGGTGAGACCGACGTGGTGTGCAGTAGGCGTCGTCATAGTTCGTGTGCAGACGCAGACGTGCAAAGGCGCTTCGTTCTGGGCGACGAGACGAGACCGTGTATCCTATACCGTCTGAACCGACCATATACGGTACGATGGAACCGAGCGGATTACGGCACACGGAGGTACGAACGTGAGCGAGAAACTCGTCGAGTCACTCCCACCGACGGCCGTTCCCGCGTCGTTCGTGGAGGAACTCGAAGCACAGGAAGCAGTCCAGCAAGCGATTGCGGTCCGCGGATACAACCTCGAACGCGACGGCGAGACCATCCCCCACGCGTACCAACTCCTCGTGAACGTTCGCGGGAAGTACATCCTCGGATTGCACCTCTCGAACGGGCAGTGGAACATCGTCTTCGACACGCGCGACCACCCCGAACTCGCACAAGAGGGGGCACGCGCAGGGTACGAGGCAGTCCACGACGCACTCTACGAACACGCACCTTCCGACGCCGAAATCGACTTCGAGGCGACGCCGGAATTCTGGCAGGCCCCCCAGTAACACGACTGCGACGTCCCGACACCGACTCGGTCGCCTCAGCAGTCCACGCGTTTCTCTCCGGCGACGAGACCGAACTTCGCCGAGTCAGACCGGCCCGAAGGCCCGCAGAGCAGAGATATGAGAGGCGGTGTCCATCGGTGCCATGGACACCACCATGTCCGCAGTAATCTACGGTGAGTGCTTGTGTGTTGGCGAAGTGGTCTTGTCTATTAATGACAAATCCCCAATCAATTTTCTCGGCCCCCCTGAAGTCCCGAATTCAGGCGTTAGGAGCCAGATAACCGCCGATAAACCAGCCAAATGGAGTGGTTATTTTACTTGAAATTAAATATAGACAGAACGTACGGTATTCCAACAGGAATCGGCCTGAGAAGCCGCTCGAAGTCCCGTATACGGGGGCACGATGTGGGCGTCGAGACCGGTCCTGAATAGAACAATGGATATCAAGACATTCCTCAGTGAATCCCGTGCAGTCTCCCCAGTCATCGGCGTCATCCTCATGGTCGCCATCACCGTCATCCTCGCCGCCGTCATCGGCACCTTCGTACTGGGACTCGGCGACCAGGTCAGTGAGACGGCACCACAGGCGAGTTTCAGTTTCGACTACAACTCGACCGATGACAACCTGACCATCACCCACGAGAGTGGCGATGGTATCTCGGTGGACCAACTCAACGTGTCGGTCACCTCTGACACCACCTACTCCGCAGTGGACAAGAACACCGGCGCTGACTCCACGTTCAACGCTGGCGACACTATCGTCGTAGACTTCGACGGTGACCTCGAAGGAGGCGACACCGTCCGCGTCGTCTGGACCTCTGAGTCGGGTGCTAACTCTGCGACCCTCCAGAAGTACACCTACAACAACTGAACCGCTGACGACCTTCTGGCCCCCCATCTCTCGTTTTTCGACCGCTGAGCGACTGCTCTCGTTTGCATTCACGGCGGAACAGTCGAGTTCCTCACACCAGCGGTCAAACAACGGTACTGCACGATAATGTCAGTGTGAACTTATATAGTTCCAGAACGTCATGATATCCAATAGGTACCGGATACGAGCGCTCAGAACGGTGAACAGTATTTTCGAATCACCCGCAGTCGGCCGGTCTACCTTGGAGAACACCAATGGAAATCACAAAATTCCTCACAGAGTCACGTGCAGTATCACCGGTCATCGGCGTCATTCTGATGGTCGCTATCACCGTCATCCTCGCCGCCGTCATCGGCACCTTCGTACTGGGACTCGGCGACCAGGTCAGTGAGACGGCACCACAGGCGAGTTTCAGTTTCGAGTACACGAACGACAGCGTCAACGGTGACGAGTTGAAGATTACCCACGAGAGTGGCGACGGAATCCCGGCGAGTCAACTCACTGTATCGAGTACGGTTGGGTTCAACGCGACTGACGGCGGCGGTGACCCACCACTCAACTCCCACTCGTTCAGCAACTTCACAGGTGTCGGCGCGAGTGACGACATCGCCGCCGGAACGACGGTGACCGCACTCGCGAACTCCACCAGCGACGACCTCGGCGCAGGTACCTTCCGTATCGTCTGGACCGCCGAATCTGGGTCGTCGTCTGCGACCCTCCAGAAGTGGACCGGTCCACGCGCCTAACCACGATACGACTGACCCGTGAACCGACGGGTCGAACCCTTCCACCTCCATTTTCGACGGTTGACACACTCACACACCACCATTCTACAGTATTGCGCATCGAGAACAAACTTATCCAGTGTCGGTTCGTACCATCCACCCAGAGACTACCATGTCGACATCCGACACCACGCCGGCGGTCACGTATCTGCGTGCGCATCGCGAGGAGATTGCAGACCTCGTGCTCACACTCGTCGGGTACGATACGCAGAACCCGCCGGGTGACACGCGAGCGGTCGTCGACTGGGTCGAGTCGTTCTTTTCGAACCTCGGTATCGAGACGGAACGAGTCGTCTCCGACCCCGAGAAACCGAACTTGGTCGCAACACTCCCCGGTTCCACTGACCAGACACTCCTCCTTCAGGGACACCTCGATACGGTCCCGTTCGACGCCGACGAGTGGACGTACGACCCACTCGGTGAGCGCGAAGGCGACCGAATATACGGGCGAGGAGCGACCGATATGAAAGGTGCAGTCGCGGCGATGCTCGCCGTCGCGAAGGCCTACGTCGAAACCGACACCGTCCCCGAATCCACCGTCGTCTTCGCCCTCGTGAGCGACGAAGAAGTCGCAGGCGACGCGGGACTTCCGACGCTCCTCGAACGGAACCCACTCGATGCAGACGCTTGTGTCATCGGTGAAACGACGTGCGAAGACGGTCGGTACTCGACGACGGTCGCAGACCGTGGCAGCATCTGGTTGACGCTCCAGGCGTCCGGAACGTCGGCACACGGGTCGCGACCGATGCTCGGGACCAACGCGATTCGCTGTCTCTGTCGGGCCATCGACGACATCGAGTCCTCACTCCACGAGATGCAGTTCGACCTCCCGCCGGTCGTCCAAGCCATCGTCGACGAGTCCGTGGAGTATTACGAACCCACGTTCGGTGCGGCGGCATCTCGTGCGTTGTTCGAACGACCGTCGGTGAACCTCGGCGTCGTCGCGGGCGGCGAGAGCGTGAACGTGGTCCCCGACGTCGCCGAAGCACACCTCGACATTCGCCTGACGGCGGGTGTGGATACGCCTCGCGTCCTCGACACGGTCCGTGACGTCGTCTCGACCCACGACGACGTGGAGATTGGTGACGTAAGTTGGTCTATCGGGACGTTCGAAGACCCCGATGGCCCGTTGGCGAACGCCGTCTCGGCCGTCGCCGGCGACGTCACTGGCGAGCGAGTGTTCCGTCGAAGTGCCACCGGCGGCGGCGACGCGAAGCGGTTGCGAAACACCGGGGTCCCCACCGTGGAGTTCGGCCTCGGGACGAACACGGTCCACGCAATCGACGAGTTCACGACCGTCGATGCACTCGTCGGGAACGCAGAAGTGTACGCCCGACTACCGGGCGAACTCGTCTGTCGACTCGACACCGGCACCGGGACGTTCGATTCCACAGATGTGGGAATGCTAAACACTATTATCCCCTGCGGTTCCAAATCTGGTGACGATTCTCCATGACTCCAGCGGAACTCCGTGCGTCTATCCCCGCCCTCGACGAGACAGTCTATCTGAACACCGGTGCCCACGGCCCAAGCCCAAGACGCGTCGTCGACCGGGCGACCCAGTTCCTCGAATACCACGAGTACGTCTCACCATCCGAAGAAGGGCCATATCCGACCGCGTTCGACGCCTACGAGGAGGTTCGAGAGGACGTCGCCGCGTTCCTCGGGGCCGAGACCGAAGAAATTGCGCTGACACAGAGTACGACCGACGGAATCAATCGCCTCGCGACGACGCTCGACTGGTCACCCGGTGATGTGGTCGTCAGAACCGACCTCGAACACCCCGCCGGAATCCTCCCGTGGCGTCGTCTCAAACAGGAGGGCGTCGAAGTCCGCGTCGTCGAGAGCGAAAGGGGACGCCTCGATATGGACCAGTACGCCGAGGCGGTCCAGGGTGCAGACCTCGTCTGTTTCAGCGCCGTGACCTGGAACTACGGGACGCGACTTCCCGTCCGCGAGATGGCCGACATCGCCCGCGACGCCGGTGCACTCTCACTCGTGGACGCAGTGCAGGCAATCGGCCAATTCCCCGTCGACGTACGCGAGTGGGGCGCCGACGTCGTCGCCGCCGCCGGCCACAAGTGGCTTCTCGGCCCGTGGGGTGCCGGCTATCTGTACGTCCAGCGAGAGGTAGCCGAGTCGCTCGAACCACACGCAGTCGGCTATCGCGGTGTGAAAGAACCGACGAGTGATACCATGGAGTTCGAACCCGGTGCCAAACGCTTCGAAATCGGCACCACGAACCCCGCGCCGCACGTCGCACTCCGCGAGGCGATGGACCTCAATCGAGCGATAGGCTTCGACCGCATCGAACGACAGATTTCGACGTTGACGGCGCAGTTCGTGGACGCCGTCCCCGAAGGGAGACTCGTCAGCCCACCCGACCCTGAATCTGGGTTGGTCTCGTTCACCGTGGACGACTCCGAGTTGGCCGTCGAACGACTCGCGGCGGACGGCGTCGTCGTTCGAACGATTCCGGAACCCGACGCTGTTCGAGCGTCGTTCCACGCGTTCAACGACGAATCCGACGTAGAGGCACTGCTCGCTGGACTCGACGACCACTGGTAATCCTCGCAGGTCGAGTATCGTCACTTCGTTCGGTGACTGCGGCACGATTCCCCTCGTCGGCGAACGTTCATAATGGAAGCCGCAGAAGCCGTGGGTATGCATCCCACGGCGCAGACGTTCGCTGACCAACTGAAAGACGAATACGGCTTCGACGCCGTCGTCGAAGAGTTTCCCGAGGGGACGAAGACGGCGGACGACGCGGCGGACGCAATCGGGTGCGACGTCGCGCAAATCGTCAAGAGCATCGTGATGCGCGTCGGCGACGAGACAGTCGTCGTCCTCACGAGCGGTGCGAACCGCGTCGACGAGGCGAAATTAGCGGCCGAATTCGAGGCGGACCCGAGTGCCGTCCGGAGTGCGAACGCATCGGAAGTCAAAGCGGCGACTGGATGGAGTATCGGCGGCGTGCCACCGACATGCCACACGACGGTTTGTCCGGTTCTCGCAGACCCGACGTTCGACACGTTCGAGGAGATTTGGGCCGCCGCAGGAACTCCAGAGGCGGTGTTCAGACTGACGCCAGAACGATTACGAACACTGTCGAATCCTCGTTTCGTCGACGTGTTCGAGTGAGCGCACCGGACCGAAATCAACACCACCATGTCCGCTGTTCTCACCGCAGAAAAACCGACACGTCTGTCGGTCTACACGCTCTCCGACAGTCGCGATTCAGTCGGCGTGGCCCGTGAATTCGGTCAGGTACTCGCCGAGAGCGGGCAGTTCGACGTGGTCTCCGCTCGTCGGTGAACCTGCCGTAGACGCCTCTTTCAAACCCGTGCCGGTCAACACGGCGGCGACGTGGTCGGACGGGTCGATGGTTCCCTCTTCGACCACCCGTTTGGTTCCTGCGAGTGCTGTGGCCGAAGAGGTTTCGACGGTGATGCCGGCATCGACGGCCAAGGCGTGCTGCGCGGCGCGAATCTCGTCGTCGGAGACGGCGATGACCGCACCACCGGTCTCACGTGCGGCGCGGAGTGCTCTGGTCCCACTCGGTGGGTCCGCGTTCGCAATCGAGTAGGCGATGGTCTCGCCGGCGACGACACTCGTCACCTCGTCAGCGCCCGCATCGAACGCCTCGGCGATGGGGGCACAGGCGGCGGCCTGCACGAAGTAGAGTTTCGGAACGTCGGCGATGGCACCCGCCTCGTGGAGTTCTCGAAGGGCTTTCCACACACCGCTGGCGTGGCCACCGCTACTCACCGGCAGCACGATAGCGTCCGGAACGTCGGGAGCGAAGGCCTCGCAGATTTCGAGTGCGGTAGTCTTCTGCCCCTCGACGCGGAGAGGGACGTCGGAGTTGAGAAAGACGATGCCGTGTTCTGTGCCCAGTCGCAGTGTCTCGTCGTAGAGACGGCCGTACTCGCCCGCCACTGTCACGAGCGACGGGTCGAACTGGTCGATGACGGCGAGACGTTCGGACGGGATGTCGTCGGGGACGAAGACGACACACGGCAGGTCTGCGGCGGCGGCGAACGCAGCAGTGCTCATCGCCATGTTCCCGTGCGAGACGGTTCCGACAGCGGAACCGTCGCCTGCCAAGCCAGCGGCCACGGCAGCGATTCCGAGGGCACTCCCTCTGTCTTTGAAACTTCCTGTCGGGTGTTCGCCTTCGAGTTTGAGGTGGACGTTCGTCCCCGCGAACGCGTCGATTGCGGCATCGGTGACGAGCGGTGTCCCTCCTGCTGCGTCGGCGATACCACCCGGTCGACTGATTGGCAAGAGAGATTCGTATCGCCACATCCCCGGTTCGTCCGAGCAATCGTCCCAGTCGAAGCCCTCGGGGTCTGTTTCGAGCCACATCGGTTCACCGCAGTCGCATCGCGCGACCGGTGCATTCGTTCGCGCACCGCAGTCGTAACACACACGTGAGAGAGTCATTCGGACGGTATCCGAGCTACGGCCGGTACTGCGAAAACGGTTCGGAAGAAACTTAGGGGCGGTACAGCGGCAGTCGAAGCGTGACGATGGTGCTGCGGGGGTCGATATCGTCGATACGTATCTCCCCGCCGATTTCCTTGATGATCCAGTTGACCAACCAGAGACCGAGTCCGCTCCCGTGAAGCAGTGGCGTCTCTTCACCCTCACTGAGAACTCGACGCTCGTGTTCGGGGATTCCCGGGCCGTTGTCCCGGACGCTGACGACCGCCTGTGTGACATCGTGTGTCGTCTCTTCGACAGTCACCTCACACACTGCGCGGGGAGTCTCGCTGTCGTTGTGTCGCAGCGCGTTGGTGAGTATCTCTTCGAGCGCGGTTTCGAATTCGGCATCGACCATCGCGTTGCCGACTTCGGGAACGGTCATTTCCACCGTCGCCTCTCCGAACTGCATCCGGGCCGAGGAGCATTGTCGGATTAGTATTTCGGCGAACGACCGTTTGTTCACGGTGTTGCCGTCGTCTTCACCGACGAACGTCCGCTCGATGCGTCGCGCTTGCGTACTGATTTGAAGCAGTTCCTCCGTCGATGCCCGAATCTTGGACATCGGACTTTCCGCCGTCTCAGGTGGCGTCACCTCGTCGATGATGTCGAGATAGCCCTGAATGACGTTCAGTTCGTTCCGGATGTTGTGTCGGAAGATGCGGTGAAGCGTCTGGAGTTGCTGACGTCTCCGTCGCTGGTCCGTGATGTCGATACGAACGGCGACGAAGTACTCCTCACTGGAACCGGTCCCGGAGATTGGGGCAACGGTCTGGTCGACGTGTTGGCGTCGGCCGTCTTTTCGGCGGCCGGTGGTCTCATCTTGCCACGTCTCTCCGGCCCAGATAGTCTCCCAGAGGTCCGGCGGGAACGCCTGTTCGTCCTCACCCACGCGGAGAAGTGAGTGATGCCGGCCAATGACTTCGTCACGGGTGTACCCGGTACTCTCTTCGAACGCCGAGTTCACGTACTCGATGATACCATTCCCGTTTGCGATGTATATCGCGTGCCCGGCCTGTTCGACCGCTTCTTCGAAGAGTTTCACTTCGGTGTGCGCCTGAAGTGCGTTGATGGCGTGACCGATGGTCACACCGAGGTCCGCGAGTACCGCCTGTTCGACCCGGTCGAACGCGTTCGGGAGGTTGGCGTAGATAGCCAAGACGCCGTACACCTCGCCATCGTAGTGAATCGGGACGCCAGCGACGGCGTGGACACCGAACGTGGCCGCTCGGTCGCGCCACGGTTCGAACTGTGGGTCAGATTGAATCTCTTGTACGATACTGACCGAGCATTCGCGCACCGCAGTTCCCGCGGGGCCCCGACCAGTCGGTGAGTCGTCCGCCCGAATCGTGACGGATTCGAGGTACTCTCCAGCGGGGCCAGCGGTCTGTCGTGGAACGATATCTTTGGTCGCTTCGTCGACGGTTCCTATCCACGCGAATTCGTACCTGTCGGAGCGGGCGAGTTGCTCACACACTTCGCGTTCCAGTTCGTGACGACTCGACGCACGGGCGACGACCTGTGTCGTCTTTCGGAGCGTTCGGTTGATTCTGTGTAGTTCGTCCAGTTGGTCGCGTTGGTGTTCCAGTTCGCGTTGTTGCTGCTGTCGTTCGGTAATGTCGCGGATGCTGGCCACGAGTCGGGTACGACCCGAATCGTCGTCCATTTCGAGGACACTTGCGGAGACTTCGGCGACGATGGTGTCGCCACTTCGTTTCGTCACGATGAGTTCGTCTGTCCAGCCTTCGCCAGTCCCGAGAACTGAATCGACGAACCTATCGAAACTGTCGGAATCGGACGAAAAGAGGCGATTCCTCGGAGAGAGCGCGGCCAACTCCGCTCGCGAGTAACCGAGCAGTTCACTCGCCTGTCGGTTCGAATCATCGATTGTGTCGCGTTCGGGGTCGATGACGACGATTGCGTCATTGCTCGCGTCGAAGACGGCTCTGTACTTGTCTTTCGTGACTGCGAGTTCACGGTGGAGATTCTCCGAGAGCATCCGTCGCTGTAAGAGGTTCTTCAATCGGCGTTCGAAGACGGGTAATCGAATCGGCGTCGAGATTGCTTCGTCTACGACGTTCCAGACCGAATCCGTGATACGTTGGCTCTCTCCCGAGTGGACGAATAAGATTGGAAAGAACACCCGGTGGCTGCATTCTTTTTTCGACTGGAGCCACTCCCAGTGTTCTGTGACCATCTCGGCGTCGACGATACAGAGGTCACCCGTCGGGTACCCCTCGTCGCCTTCGACGACGGGTGTGTGCGGCGTCTCTTCACGAATCCAATCCGCCATCACGTTCCTGTTTTCGGTGTGGCCGAGGCGGAGAACGATTCGGCACGGTCGTTCGTCGAACGAACGTGGTGAGCGACTCGACACGGGTGCTGTTACTCACCTCCGGGCGAAGCAGACACCCCGTCGATGAATTGGACCCCAGTGATGTCGAACTGTGCCCCACCGGTCGTGCTATCGGAGACCGACACTGTCCACGAATGCGCATCACAGATTCGTTTGACGATGGGGAGACCAAAACCGGTCCCGTCAGTATTCGTCGAGTATCCGGTCTCGAAGACGGACACCCTGTCCGCGACGGGGATGCCGGCACCATCGTCCGCGACGAAGAACCCGTCTGAAAGGGGTCCAACGGTCACGGTTAGTTGTCCGTCGTTGTGTTCGCACGCGTTTCGAAAGAGGTTGGAGAACAGTTCTTGTAGCCTACTCGGATCCGCCACGATGACGGTATCGTCGTCAAGTTCGAGGTGGAAGGTCGCGTCACCTGTTTCGAGGAGGTCCCACGACCGAGTGGCGATGTCAGCTATCGAGACCGGAGCGAAGTCAGGAGTCGCGTACTCCTGTTTGGCAAACGAGAGGAGGTCGTCGATTAGCGTACTCATTCGGTCTAGCGCGTCTGCCGTCGTCTCGAAAAATTCGTCTTCGTTCGTCTCACGCCCCAGTTCCAAGTTCCCCCTGGCGACGTTCAGCGGGTTCCGAAGGTCATGTGAGATGGTAGCGGCCATCTCTTCGACTTGATCGCGCTCGCTCATTTCCCATGTCAGGTGACGAGTCCGAAGGAGTGACTTGAGACGGGGGGCGAGTTCTTCCAACACAATCGGCATCGAAATAACCTCGTCGACCAGTTCGAGTGCCGCGGTGTCGACTTGGTCAACGTCGCGGTTTACGACGAGAAGATACGGTAAGAAGACCGGTTCTTCGGCGCGAGTGTGAGCTTCGAGTTCCGAACGAAATCGTCTCAACGTGTTCGAGTCCACGATACACAGGTCGAACTCGCCACTCGTCAGGGCAGAATTTTCAGTGCAGATATCGTAATACGGCGTGAGTTTTTCTGCGAGAATGCGACTGTTTCGTTCGTGAGATAACAAGATGAGCAGTCGCATATCGTCGGCAGAGCGGTTCTGCCGCTCTGCGGTCCACGATGGAGAGTTAGATGAATTGTTTGGCATCGTGGTGTCTAATCCTTTTTCTACACGTTCGATTACTCATCGGTCGTCTGCTTGGTCGGCTCGCGCCATTCGGGCGAACCCGAAAGAATCCCTCGAAGGTCTGTCATCGGTTCTCCGACTGTCACCCCTTGTTCGGTGATTTCGAACTGCCGGAGCGTTCGTTCGAACTTCGTCGTCCGTTTTTTCAGCACACCGATGACCTTCTGCAGTTCGCCGTTGAGTTCGACGTGTTGGAGGAACACGATGTTGTCAGCGAGGTAACTGACTCCCGAGTTAGTCGCACTGAACTCGCCTGTCACGTGTTGGTGTTCGTCGACGAAGATGACCGTGACCCCCATGTTCTTGAGATACCGCCCGAGGGCATGCAGCTTTCTGATGAGCGTATCGTGACCGCCTTGGACGGAGAGTTGGTACCCGTTAATGCCGTCGATCATGACGATTTCTGCCCCGTGTTCTTCGACTTCGGTTCTGACTTGGTGTGCAAACTCCTGTGGGGAGAGGTTCAACGGTTCCATCTCCCGAATGTGAAGTGACCCTTGGTCTTCCATCTGTGAGATGGGAACGCCTATCGATTCGTTCCGTTCGCGGAACGTCGAATAACTCTCTTCGAAGAGGTAGAGAACCGACCGTTCTCCTCTTCCTGCCGCCTGCTTGATGAATTGTGTGCCGAGTGTCGTCTTTCCGACACCGGTTGGGCCACTAATGATACTAACAGTTCCCCGTTCGAGACCACCGTTGAGGAGTTCGTCGATTTCGGGGACACCGGAGGGGACCGACTCTTTTTTGAACTCACGAGAATGCTCCAGTGGTTTCATCTGGGGAAAGACGGTGATGCCGTCGCCAGTAATCGATACCGTGTGTGTTCCTCGGTCGGCGTCCGAACCACGGAACTTCGGAACGGTAATCGTCGGTCCCATCTCTTGTGACTCCATCTGTATCGTGCCGTCGCTCATGAACTGCAGGTCGTCGTCAGGCGTTTCAGACGTGTTCTGCGAGGTGAACATCACCGTCGCCCCCTGCCCAGTGAGATACTGCATGAATCCGATGGCCTGCTTTCGGAACTGGTGTTCGTCGGGCGTCAAGTAACGCAACTGGGTAATCGGATCGACGAACACGCGGTCCGGGTCGAGCGTGGAAACCGCCTCGGTGACAGCATCGATGAATGGTTCCTTCTCGACATCGCTGGCCGAGAGGATATCGTAGGATTGGTCTTCGACGAAGACGTTGGCGCTGGGACTCAGGTCCAAAAACTCCACGCCTGCTAAGTCGATGCCAAGCGACGCGGCATTCTGTCGAATGTCCGCTTCGGACTCTTCGAGATTGATGAACAGCGCAGTCTCACCGTTGTCGACGCCCGCCTTCAGAAACTGTGTGCCGAGAATCGTCTTCCCGGTGCCCGGCTCACCACGAATCAGGTAACTTCGACCGGCAATTAGTCCGCCGTGGAGAATCGAGTCGAGTCCGTCGACACCCGTCGAAAGTCTCTCTGGGTTCGACGTCCCACTCATCGGGAACACCTATGTTGCCCAAGCGACGCAGACGCGGGCCTGACCAACGCCGAGAAGTATTCGAAATGAGACAGAATTTTCGATGGCGCCGAGGAGACGAAAAAACCGATATAAAACTGGTAATTCATTAGTGTAGACTTGCCCTACAAGTTTGATAAACCTATTGCCGCCCCCAACATATTGAGGCTACATGATGGCAGCATCCAGTCAGGAACGGTAGTAGTATCAAAATCCAAGTATTTTTGAGGTCACTACCGGACCATCTTTCGGATAGTTCAGTCGATTCCGACGCGATTGTCGACACTCGAGTTGCACGTCGATGGTGGATTTGTTATGTACGGGAGAGAAGTCGTACCGGAGCCGTCCTACACAGAGTCGTGACTAAATCGGCGGCTTCCAGTTCACGTGTCCAATATCCCTTTCGGGAGAGTCCAGTCTACTGGATGTGGCCTTCGCGACGGAGTTGGTCCGCGTCTTCGCCAGTGTAGCGCCATTCGATGTTGGCTTTCTCGTCCTGCCAGTCCCACGGTTCGACGAGGACGACGTCGCCCTCGTTGATCCAGGTGCGGTACTTCATGCGGCCGGGGATGCGGCCCATTCGGTTCTTGCCGTCTTCGCAGCGGATTCGCACGTGGTTACCACCGTTGTGTTCGGTGACGACCGCGAACAGCTCGTTATCGTTGGGCATTCGGAGATTTCGACGCCCTTGATTTTCGCTCACGTGTTTACTCAGACGCCGAGACGGATAACTCATAGGATGTACAAGTTACCACACCTCACGTGGAGAGATAGCATCAGGAAAGTCACGTCTACACCGACGTGTCCGCTGTAATGGACGGGGAGGGATGGGAGTAGTAATAAATCTCATGTGGCGATATAATATCCAGTTGGCCGTTCCGTTTCGGGATGAGGAGAACACCACCATGTCCGCAGTTATCGACGCTTTTCTGCCCTCAAATCACTCAAATCGTGTCCTTACTCTCGAAGACTCACCACCTCGTCGAACCCTCTGGGGTACGACACCCGACTCACGGACTCTCCCGATTACTCCGGACATCGTGGTGTTGGTTTCGACGGAGAACCGACGGAGGGAGTTCTGGAACCAAGTGGAACGTGATGGTGTGAGCGTCTCGTCGGAATCGCTGAATCATATAGTTTAATTCGTCGCGTCGATTTGGGCCACAGTCTTCAGTACACGCAGATACGCCATCTGCCGCTCACCGTTTTCGCCGCTGTCCACTCACGTCAGAACTGAGTCGGGTCGCTTTCGACTCCTACACCATTGTGTCCGCAGTTATCGAACGATGTGAGCTCTCTCGGAGACACACTCGCGTGGGTGTTACTGTTCTACGAAGTCGTCGAGTGTGCTCTCTTTCTCGGGTTCGAGGTACGGTTCGACGCTCTCGTGGACACCGACGAGGTCGATCGTGTCACGCATCGCCGAGACGATGAGTCCGACGTCCATGTCGAGGGCGTACTCGCGGTAGGTCCCACCCCGACGGCCCTCGTTTCGTTCGGTGACAGAGACGATACCGAGCATCGCGAGTTCGCTCAGATGGTCTCGCATCCGACGCGGGACGAGTGGGTCGCGGTTCGCGAGTTCGGCAAAGCGGGTGTATCGCGGTCGAACGTCGCGAGAGCGAATCGGTGTCTCCCCCTCGAGTTCGAGTGTCAAAAGCGAGTAGAGGACGAGGTGACCGTGTTCGGTGAGGCCGTTGATACCTTCCTTGATTCGGCCACGCTCGAGGGCTCGGCGCCCGCGTTTGACGTGCTCTTCCGTGATACAGTCGGTATCGTCGTCGCGAGCCAAGTCACCGGCCTTCATCAAGAGGTCGATAGATTGCCGGGCGTCACCGGCGTCCTTCGCCCCGTAGGCCGCACAGAGTGGAATCACCTCGTCGGAGAGGACACCCTCACGAAACGCGACTTCGGCGCGTTGTTCGAGAATCGCCTGAAGGTTCTTCGCGTTGTAGGCCGGGAAGTGAATCTCCTGTTCACACAGCGAACTCTTCACCTTCGGCGAGAGGTCGTCTCGGAACGAGAAGTCGTTCGAGATGCCGATGAGGCCGACCTTCGCCTCGGAGAGGTTTCCATTCGCGCGTGCGCGAGGAAGTTGATAGAGAATACTGTCGTCGTTGACGTGGTCAATCTCGTCGAGGACGACGATAATCGACCCGCCGCACTTGTCGAGTTCCTGCCAGAGCATCTCGTAGACAGACCCGAGTGGGTATCCAGTCGTACTGATCTGGTTCGACTCGGTCCTGAACTCGTTGACGAGACGGGTCGCAATCTGGTACGAACTCGTCAGCCCATCACAGTTCAAGAAAATAACGGTCAGATGGATGTCGTCGTACCGACTCGCGTCTTCACGGAGGTGACTGAGTAAGTATCGAGACGCTGCCGTCTTTCCGACACCCGTCTTTCCGTAGAGAAAGATGTTGTTCGGCTGTTCACCATTGATTACCGGTTGAAGCGCCGC
This sequence comes from Haloferax litoreum, assembly GCF_009674605.1. Lineage (NCBI taxonomy): Archaea > Methanobacteriati > Methanobacteriota > Halobacteria > Halobacteriales > Haloferacaceae > Haloferax > Haloferax litoreum. The sequence continues at coordinate 158,918 of NZ_WKJO01000003.1, read as the reverse complement.
CTGGAACGTCCGGAGTTCCTCGTCACGCCCCACGAGTTCCTCGGGTTGGTAATCCTCCCGAAGGGCATCCCGGTCCCGATAAATCTCGGTGTCTCGCTCGAAGAGGGGCATACTCACACAATTCGACCACTTCGTTGATAAAACCACCGCGTCCGGAGTGTCCGCTGTTCCCGTTGTTTATATACTCAGGGTGCAACACACCCCCTCCACTGTGTCCGCTGTTCTAGCACTCGAAGGTGGAAGGGCCAGAGTTTGAGAGTAGTTAATTTAAGAAAGATTTATATTAGTACATGTTAAACCAAATCCGTAGTGGAGAAGGACTAAAACTGAGAATAGCCAATTGTAATTAATTTATTACCTGCCGACTCGTGCAACTAACATAACACCTCTCACCGTTTCACTCCCCCTACCGTTTTCACCCGAGAACAGCGGACAAAGTGGTGTGAGTGTTCGTCTCCTTCGACCCGTTAGTGAGGCGGTCAGTCACCGTGTTCGGAACTCTCTCACGTTTCTCTACTCTGTGGCTTCGCCTCTCCCGTGAACTGCGGACATCGTGGTGTCTCTGTTACCGCGTCTCGTGGGGGTTAGCCCCCGTGTCTCCTCGTTAACTTCGCTGTCTGAACTCCGCTGGAGTCTCGAGTTCCCGTCTCGGAAGCAACCTGCACTTTCGCGACTCTTATCCATGGGTCCGTACACAATCGAGGCTTCCATCCACGGTACTCCTCGATTACTCCGGACATGATGGGGTCCGAAACCTCCGCCTTCGGTGGGAAGTCCACCGTTTCGAGTCTCACACGTCGACGGTCCGTCTCCGAGCAATTCAGAAACCGACGTGTTCTGGACGACACCGAGGGGGCAACTGTGGAACACAGAAGAGACCCGAACACCTTCATGTCCGCTGTTTTGACGACACGTTGGTGCCATCGGTCACCGGAACGCCGTCGACTACCGAAGCCCCGTCAGTTACTCATCGTCTCTCGACGACGGGAATCACGTGAGTAAAACGACGGTGTGTGTCTACTCGTCCCGCGTTCGAACGATTGCGTCGGCAATCTCGTCGGGATACGTCGCTGCGATTCGCACGAGGGCATCGTGGAACTCGCGTCCGGTCAAGTCGCGGATGTCGTGTTCGCGGCGAAGTAGTGACTCGACTTCGAACTCGGCGTCGTCCATCCGGTCGAGTGTCTCGGTCCGGACGTAGATGCTCTTTGCGGTCGTCGCTTCGAACTCGAACGCGGGCCCACCATCTCCGTCTACCGATGCGACTTGCTGCTCTTCGGCCTGACTCCCCTCGCTCGCTGAGCTATCTTCGTCGTGGCCCTCGTTGTCGCCGTCGGCACTGCTCTCGTCGCCGGTGTTTCTGCCGTCGGTCGTCGGTGTCGATTCCGCGACGACATCTGCTGGTGGTATTGGGTCGGTGTCTCCTGCATTCGACTCTGAAGGCGTCGCCGCTTCCGACGGTCTGTGGTTCGTCTCGATTTCACTTCCATCGCTATCTTCCGAGGCTGTGTCTGAAGTCGACGCAGTACCCGAATTTGACGTAGTATCCGAAGTCGACGCCGTCTCCGTTGCCGACACTGCTTCGGCCGTGGACGTCCCTTCGGCACCGTGCTCAGTTTCGGCTTCTTCAGTACGCTCGCTTTCGGTTTCTTCCGTGTCCTCGGCCTCCACGGACTCGTCTTCGTCGTCGTCCGCGGTAGACTCCATCGCTTCTCCGAGACCGGCGAACCGGTTTTCTTTAGGCATCTTCCGGTCCTCCTCGCTCGACGATTGCGGCGAGTTCGTCGAGTCTGTCGAGCATGTCGTTCGACGGGTCGTACTCCCGGAGCGTCTTTCCGTCACGCCACGCCCGACTGAACGCGATTCGGTGACGGATTCCGGGACCTTTGGACTCGGGGTCGTCGAAGAGGTCCGAACGAGCGAACTCGGGAATGAACTTCTCGAAGGGCGACTCTTCGAGGTCACGAATGATTCGCCGCTCTTCGTTGTTCCCTGTGAGGTCGTTCGGGACGATTGCCAAAATTTCGAGTTCGACTTCGCGACGAATCGGCCCGATTTGCTGTTCGAACATCCGTTCGAACCCGCTCACACTGGGTTCGCTCATGAGGAGGGGAACGACGACGTGTCCCGTTCCAATGAGCGCTGCATCCGAGAGTGGTCCGAGACTCGGTGGTGAGTCGATGACGATGTAGTCGTAGTCGTCGTCGAGTAGTGGGTCGACGATGCGACGGCGCACCCAGAGGACGCCGAACGTGGAGTTTCGAACTCGGTCTTCGATGTCGTCGAGGTCGACGTGCGCGGGTATCACGTCGAAACTCTCGCGTGTGTGAATCGTCTCTCGAACGTCGATTGGGTCGTCGTCTGTGAGGACGTCGCCGATGTTCGGGTCTGCCGACTCGTAGGCGTCTTTCATTCCGACCCCTTCGGTTGCGTTCCCTTGCTGGTCCAGGTCGATGAGGAGGACGTCGTTGTCTCGTGCGGCTAACGCGTCTGCGAGGTTGATGGCAATCGTCGTCTTCCCGACGCCACCTTTCTGAAGTGAAACGCTCACTGCTCTCGACATCTACCGGCCCTCTCTAACCGCAGACATTCCACAAATTGTACAATTTGTGAGCTGTGTTGGCTGTGCGGACACTCCAAACTTCGTTTGAATTGTGGACTGTGTGGGCATTTCGGCGCTCGAAATCACGTTCTTCCTACTCGTACATAATCCTATTCACGACTTTTAGACTGTCAAGACAGTTGGAAATGTATGCACTTTCCAGAATGTCCAAAATTTTTAAAATTTGTGTACTGTTTGCGGATTTTGAGCTGTGCTCAATTGGCACACGGTGGGCACTCTGTGGACGGTGTGCCACTTCTGCCCAGTGGACGCTGTCCGAACCGCGAGAACCGTCTCGGAAGTGTCCCCATACTCCACGTTGCTCACTGTGAGGAAATTGGAGACTGTGGGTCGTGTTCGTGGATGTATCCGTGACGTTGGTCGAACTCGCTACGTCGACCCACTGCTCAGTCCTACCACCTTTCGACCCACACTTCTTCGCGTACGATTCGGCACACTGTTCGATGTCTTCGTCAAAGGTCCTCGTCCCTGACCGGGGTTCGACTGCCCGTCCAGACCACACCACACATTCTCCAACGTGTATAACTCGTCGACAATCTCCACCTCGCGAGCATTCTACAACTTTCACAAATTTTGAACATTCTACAAACTTTTCACTGTTCTCTCACTCTCTGGTGTGTCCACTTTGGTCGTCGCGATATTCTTGAATTCGTGACTCTCACGGAGTCTAGTGTGACGATACTGCGGACACAGTGGTGTTCGAACGCGGACTCGACAGCGAAACAGATGAACCTGAGTCCGAGGCTCGTATCGAGCACGAATCCGGGGATGTGAACCCGCTTTTGAACCACTCCAATTCTTACAAATTCTAAAATTTGTACAATGCTTGGCTGTCGTGAACTGTTCACCAAGTATCGAAATCGCGGTTGAGGTGAGACGGAAGACGCAGCAGAATTCGCGGAACAGGCACCTCGTAGTGGTGCGTGGTGATACTCAGTTTGCGAGTTTGTCGGCGAACTTCTCGCGCACCTTCTCTATCTTGGGACTCGCGTGGAACTGGCAGTACGCGTCGTTCGGGTTCTTCTCGAAGTAGTCTTGGTGGTACGGTTCGGCCTCGTAGAACGTCTCGATGGGTTCTACCTCCGTCACGACGTTGTCGTCGTAGGAGTCGTCGAGGGCCTCGACGTATGCGTCCGCGAGGCGGCGTTGGTCGTCGTCGTGATAGAGGACGATAGATCGATACTGGGTTCCGACGTCGGGTCCCTGTCTGTTGAGTTGCGTCGGGTCGTGGACGGCGAAGAAGACGTCGAGTAACTCGTCGTAGTCGACGACGTTCTGGTCGTACTCGACTTGGATGACTTCCGCGTGACCAGTCGTACCGGAACAGACCTGCTCGTAGGTCGGATTTTCGACGGTCCCACCGGCGTACCCCGAGGTAACGTCGCTAATCCCATCGAGTTCTTTGAACGCTGCTTCGATACACCAGAAACATCCACCACCGAACGTGGCCGTCTGCGCAGGTTCCATAGGTACGGTTACGTCGGGAAGAAATTAAGCCCCGCGACGTGAGCAGTCTGGTCGGCATCGAAGACACGCCATGTCGCGGGCGGCGAGGTTACTCAGGTCGCACCACGTCGGGTTCGGTCGGGTCGCATCTACGCGCTCTCGACGCGTACTACCACCGTACCTGCCCACCTCACGTCACCGAATTCGCCGCTCTGCAGAAGTACCCACCAAATACGTGATGGAAGCTAACATTTATACATTGACTCTGTCTGGAATTATTATGGAAGATATCTTTGTTGCGAGACTCATGTCCACGAATCTCCACACGGTCACGGCCGACACGCTCGTGGAGGACGCGGCCCAGTTGATGCTCGACAACAACATCAGTTCGGTCGTCGTCGTGGACGAATCGAACCACCTCGACGGTATCCTGACGACGACCGATTTCGTCAGAATCGTCGCCAAGAGTCAACCGAAGGCGCAGACGACGGTCGAACGCTACATGACCACCGACGTCATCACTGCGGACGCGCAAGACCCAATCACCGACGTCGCCGAGTCGATGACCGAACACGGGTTCCACCACATGCCAGTCGTCGACGACGACGAGGGCGTCATCGGCATCATCACGACGTCAGACCTCGCTGCGTACCTCTCGCAAGCAGGCACCTTGACCACGACGTAGCGTCGACGTTCTCGACCTCCAGCACAGTCTCCAAAGCGCGCCGCCTCTCGGCGTCACTTGACGCGAAGTGCTTCTACCGGACGTTCGTTCGCCGCACGCCACGCGGGATAGAGGCCACTCGCCAAACTGATGACGATGCCGAACAGGACGGCGAACACGAGGTACCCGGCGGTTCTGGGGTTGACGACGACCGGAAGCGTCACCTCAGGGACGGCGAGATACAACCCCAGCGCCACGAGGCCGCTGATGACCGCACCGACGACGCCGCCGACGAACCCGAGTAACCCGGCTTCGACGAGAACGGTCCGAAGAACGTCTCTCCGTTGAACTCCGACGGCTCTGAGGACACCAATCTCGCCGCGTCGTTCGGAGACACTCATCAACATCACGTTCAGGATGCTCACGCCGGCGACGACGAGTGAGACGGCACCGATGGCGATGAGAAAGGCGTTCAACAAGCCAAAGAACTGGTCGATACGGTCGACGATGCGCGAGAGTTCGAGGATGCTGACACGCTCTTCGCGGGCGTTCACCGACGCTCGAATCGCGTCCGCTGCCGTCGCTGCTTGACTCCCCGACTCGGCGCGGACGATGACCTGTGTGTACGATTCGTCTGCGAACGCCGTTCGTGGAATCAAGACAGCACCGTCTGGTTGGAGGAGGTTGAACCCATCTGACTCGCCGAGGACGGCGACGACACGGTACTCGCGGCCCTCGATGGTAATCGTCCGCCCGACTTCGACGTCGAGTTCGTCGGCGACGCCGCTCCCGACGATAGCACCGCGGCGGTGTCGTTCTGGAAGTTCTCCCGATTCCGCGGCGAAGAGGTCTCCCGGCCGTTCGACGGCGTAGAGTGCGGCGAAGGTTCTGGCTTCTCCGCGCTCGACGAGGGCGCCTCCAGTGACGACGGGGATGACCGTCGCATCCTCGCCGACGGCCCGTGTTATCGTCGTCACGTCACGGTCGGTCAGCCGTTCGATTCCGGCGTCGGCATTGGGTGAGACAATAACCTGGTCGCCGAGTCCACCGAGTGCGTCTGCGGCGGTGAGTTGGATGACGCTCCCGAGGATACCGAGCGTGGCGATTGCGAACACCCCGATGATGATTCCGAGGATGGCGAGTGTCGACCGAAGACTGTTCCGTGCGAGGTTTCTGCGGGCGAGGTACACCGACGCTAAGACTCCCTCGGGGTTCGACCCAACCCCCACGAGTGTGTCAGTGAGGCGACTCATCTCGCGTCACGCCGAATACGTATCACTGCTGCAACCGGGAGGACGAGAAGCACCACGAGTGCGACGACGACGATACTTCTCGCCGTCGGATCGAGTCCCGAGAACAACCCAGTCGGGTCGACACCACTTGATACGGCACCGGCTTCCCCGCCTCCCAGTCCACTCACGGAGAACCCACCGGACTGGTCCTCATTCGGTACGTCGACCACCGTCTCGCGGACGACTTCCGCGCCGTCGACGGTGTACCGAACAGTGACCGTCACGTCTGTCGTGTCGTCGGCGACGCTGCCGGTGAGTTCGAAGGGAGCGAAGTCACTCGGGGTGATGCGCCCGACGAAGTAATCTCGCTGTGGGTAACGCGGTGTGACGGTGTCTGATTCGGCGAGTTCGACGACCACGCCTTCGGCGTCTCCACGACCCTGATTGGCGACGTTCCCGAGGATTCGGAGGTCACCGTCTTCGACGGATACGTCGAGGTCCGTAAACACGAGGTCAGCGACAGCGGGTCGATACTCGATTGTGCGAGTGGTCTCTCCGGGTTGGACGCCGACACGATACGTGGCCCGGAGTGTGAGGGGGCCAGTCTCACGCACTTCCGAGAGGTCCAGCGTCGCAGTTCCCGATTCACCCGGGGGAATTGGCCCCGGAATCGACAGTCTCGGGAGCACTGCACCCTGTGTCGTGGGTTCGACGACCACGTCTGAAATCGGTGCCGACCCGAAGTTCGTGACGACGACGTCGAAACGGGCGGTCGACTCCGTGGATTCGTCGTCCGCACCGTCCGTCACGCCGCCACCAAGGGCGGCACCTGCGCCACCACCTCCAGCGAGGAGTGACACGATATCGGGTGCGGCGGCACCGTCGTCGCCCTCGCGGACGGGGCTAAGTGTGAGTTGTACGTCGTCGGCGAACGCGGCCGTCAGAACGGGAGTGTCGACACTCAGTGTCCGTTCGGTCCCGGACGCAGTGGTGTAGTTGACGCCGAGTTCGAGCGTCGATTCACCGACTTCGGCGGGGACGACGGTGAGATTTCGGACCTCCGTCGCACCCGCTGGAAGGGTCGCGACCGAGGCCGTTCTGACCGGTGTCGTGCCGCCGAACTCGGCGACAGAGACGACGATGTTCCGCATGTCTGCTGTCGTTGGATTCGAGAGTGACACCGCGACACGCGTTTCGGCGTCGACGACGGCGTCTTCGATTTCGACGTCTACCAGCGGCGGTGCATCTTCGACGGCTATCGGGACCGGTCGTTCGATTCGCACGTCGTCTCCGTCTTCGTCTGTTCCAGTGACGGTGAGCGAGAGTTTGCGTGGTCCTGCCGTCTCGAACGTCAGCGCGAGCGGAACGGTCACCGAATCTCCGGGAGAGAGCGTGCCGAGTCGCTGAGCACGGGCGGTTTTATCGTCCGCACCGTCGGTGAGTCTGACCTCCTCGATTTCGGCGGCAGAGGGACTGCCGACCGAGTTCGAGATAGTGACTGAGACGACGACCTGTTCGCCGACGACGGGTGTGGTCGGTGTGACCGTCGCGTCACTCACGGTAATTCGGGCGTTAGGAACCGCCGTAACCGGGCCGACGCTCGTGAGGAGTAGCATCGTGACGACGGCGAGGGTGAGGGTGGACCCGCGGAGACTCATCGGAAGATGTTAGCGGTCCTAGCGGTTAGCGATACCGACGCGAGCGTTGCTAACACAGTCGAAATCAGGAGAAATTCGGAACTGTCGTCACGTGCGGTCTGTTCCCGGGCGAGGTCCAGCCCTCGAATCAGGTGACCGAACGCACTCGTCGCTACTTCACTCGACGTGCTCGGAGAGACTCTCGACGACACTCGCGAGTTTCGGGTCTTCCGTGTGCCCGTGGTGAACCGCGAGGGGTGAGACACTCACCTCGCCGTCGACCATCGCGCGGCGGTCACTTCCGACGGGGTAGCGTGCTCGATACTCGTCGTTCGGTGGGAACGGGTTTTGGTATCCGACGGTATCGGGCCACGACACGTCGCGCAGACGGACGAGAACCTCGTCGTCGCCGAGTCCGTCTTCGCGGTCACCGTCGGGGAGCAAGGTGGTATCGTCGTGGTGGTCGACCTGTTGGTCGTAGTCTGCGAGTGGGCGGGTCACGCGCATGCGAGGGTTCGGAACGTCGATTGGGGCGTTCACGTTGAGGAGGTCCACGTCGTCGAAGATTCCGGCCCCGCAGACGCGTTCGGTGAGGGCGCGAGCGACGCGGGCCGGTCGAGAGAAGTCGTACTCTTCTGGCGGGTGGCAGAAGAAGTCCCGTGCGTGGTAACTGGAGATTGCGAGTGCCGGCGTGCCGAGGAATGCCGATTCGATTCCTGCGCCGACCGTCCCCGACCGGCCGACGACGTAGTTACCGGCGTTCGGGCCGTCGTTGATACCAGAGACGACGATATCGAAGTCCGCGTCGAGGCCACGGAGACCGTACGCGACACAGTCTGCGGGCGTTCCTTCGAGGGCGTACCCCCACGGGTGGTCTCGGCGGATGGCGTGTTCGTTGCGGGCGCGCCCGACGCCGCTTTGGTTCTCCGCGGGTGCGACGACGGTCACCTCTCCGATGGCGGTGAGTTCTTCGCGCATCGCGGCGAGGCCGGGGGCGTCGATACCGTCGTCGTTGGTGAGCAGAATTCGAAGCGGGGAGGCGGAGTCGCTCATCTATCTCGCTGGTTACTGTGACGAGTGGTAGAGTTTCCGGATTTCCTTCTCGGCGCCGAACGAAGGGGCCACAACCCGCCGGCAGATGACAATTTCGACGTACTCACGGTTCGTACTCGACGCCGTCGATGTCCGCCCGCCAGTAGGACAGGTCGCCGTCCGGGAGGTTCCACTCGACTTCCCCCGAACTGGGGACGCGCAGTCCATCGACTTCGTGATAGTCGTGGAAGTATCCGGTCCACGGTTGCAACTCGTAGGACCCGTCGTCCATCTCGTACCAGCGGTCCGCGGTGACGTGCGTGATTTCGTCGTCGTCGACGTGGAACACGACTGACGCACTCGTCCCGTCGTACTCGATAGTCGCCCGGGCCGAGTGGGCGTCAACCGCGTCCCACTCGACGCCTTGCCCGGGAAGGAATGCCGTCGGGAACCAGACCATCTCGGCGAGGTGCCGCGCGAGTTCGCCCTCGTCGAGTTCCTGCGATGGGTCGGCTTCCGCCACCGGAACGAGCGAGAACAGTTTCGCGACGAGCAATCCTTCCCCGCCGACGAAGGCATCGACGACGCGAATGGGAACGGACGGTACGATATCGATGCGGGCGTCCCAGACGAAACCCGGCGGTTCGACGGTGTAGTGTTGCGTCGCTTCGAGTGGTTTCCACGGGGCGGACGCGTCGCCGAGGCGGAACTCACCGTCTTGGTGCAGTCGTGCGGTGTGGACGTACGGCCGACCTTCTGTCAGAACGTGTTCGAGATACCGCCGAATCGGCTTGGGGAGGCCCTCGATATCTTCGAACCGAACGGTTCGAGTTGGCGTCGAGGCCCTGTCTGCGAGGAGTTCACCGACGAGACGGGCACTCGATGCGACACGCTGAGCGCGACTTGCGAGGGCCAACGCGACACCGCCGAGGAGGACTATCCCACCGACGCCGAGCAGACGCTTGGGTGACATATGTGTGAGTACCACCACCGCCGTTATGAGTCTCGCCTCTAGTCTCAGGGCGTGGTAGTGGGTGGCCGCCCCGTCGACTGAGTGAGTACACGCGTGTGCTGTATGCCGATGGAACGGCCTGTGGGAGCGAACGCAGTGACTGAATGGGTGAGAACGCCAGCTCGGGGAAAATTATTGTATTTGCCCACCGTAGACGAGCACATGTCCGAGGCAACGCTGGACAGTCGTGGCCGACTCACGCTCCCGAAAGAGATTCGAGAGCGGTACGGTGAACACTATCACATCGTCCAACTTCACGACGGTATCAAGTTGATTCCAATCGAGGACGACCCACTCGATGCCCTGCGCTCGGAGTTCACAGACGTCGAGAAGACGGCCGAAGAACTCCGCCGAGACGCACGCGAGGCAGCGCTCGACGAGGCTGGACGCTGAATGTACGTGGAAACGGACTTCATTCTCGCCCTCATCAAGGACGAAGATTGGCTGGGTGACGCTGCAGAAGCAGTGTACCGTGAGCACCGCGACGACCTGTGGACCTCTCAGTTCACGCTCATCGAACTCCTCATGGTCGCGTATCGTGAAGGGCGAGACACCGAACGCGTCATCTCGAACACGACTGCATTGCTGGACGTCCGCGGTGACGTGGACACCGTCGTCGCCGCCGCAACCTACGTCGAAGACCACGGGTTCACGCCTTTCGACGCGCTTCACCTCGTCGAGTCCGACGGCGACACCATCGTCTCGAGCGACGAGACGTACGAATCGTTTGCCCCACGACTCGACTTGAAGGAAACACAGGACGAGTGACAGTGCACCGGGACAGCGACTGATACGCGCCCTGTATCTGGCACGCCCCAGACGACCATCGGCCGCCGAAACGTTCGACACATCAGGGTCGCCCAGTCGTCGGGACTGTCTCTCACCCCGTGTTGTACGAAAAAAGACACGTAAACACGGACACTCGTGGGTCTGCAAACGTTCTGTTCGCACTGTTATTCGTTTCTTCTTGACGTTCACGAACTCATGATAATTATTACAACGGTGACTTTATGTAATTAAGTTCTTAGTAACGAACGAATGAGCTCCAAACGAGTGCGACCGGCAATTCAGGTACCCGGTACTGTAGTCGTTAATATGACGTTAATCGGTCGAATATGGGTGTCCAAACCGGCCTCGCACTGTTCGGGGTCTGTCTCGGAATCTTCTCCTGTTCGTCCGCCCCCGTCTCACCCGGCCGCAGGCCGTCTGGGTATGTACCACGACTTGACGGAGGTGTGTGTAGCATGAGTTCTGCCAGTGCGATGGCCGAGGACGTTGTGTGGGACGACGTCGGGTTCGTCATCAGTTCGCGGTATCGGGTCGACGTTCTCGAACGCCTCGACGAGAGTCCCGCGACACCGACGCAGATTGCAGCAGACTCTGGTCGTCCCGTTGCGCACGTCTCCCGGGCACTCCAAGAACTTAGAGAACGCTCGCTGGTCGAACTCCTCGTCCCCGAAGACCGGAAAAAAGGACGCGTCTACGGAATCACCAACGAGGCAACTGGTATCTGGCAGGTCATCGAGAGCAAACAGATGGCGTAGGAGGTGCCGAGAGCGTGCAGGGTCCGTTACTTCGTGGGAATCCGCTCGCCACTCTTGTTCAGGAGTTGGTACGTTCGTTTTGCAAGGTTCATTCCGACACCCGTCGACTCGACGGTGTAGTACGGGACCAACTCGCCGCCGAACTTCGATTTGTAGTTGCAGAGTCGTTCGGTGTTCGCGCCGACGAGGTCGTATTTCGTGACCGAATCGAGGGCCTCGTCGGTGGCGATGTCTTCGAGAATCGTCCAGTGGAGGAGGTTGTTGACACTCAGCCCCTCGTACACACCGCGTGCCCCACCAAGCCAGAAGTAGCCAGTCTCCTCGGAGTACGGGACGATGATTCCGCTGAGGTACTCCCCGTCTGGGTCACGTGCAACGTAGACCCGGCATCGGTCGTCGAGGTTTCGAACGAGTGTCTCGACGAACTCCCACGGCATCCCGAACGGCTCGTCCTGTTCGTCGTATCGGGAGACCACGTCTTCGTACACGAGTTTTGCACCGTCGATTCCTTCCCTGCTGACGGTGACGTCGAGGTCTTGCGTCTGTCGGATTTCGCGCCTGAGGCTCCGGCTAAGTTGACTCTGAACGTCGTCGAGCGACTGCGTGGACTGGTCGATGCGGTAGGTGAACGCAGGTTTGATTGCGAACCCAGACCATTCGAAGGGCCGCGGGTCGAGATACGAGGGTGAACAGAGGATACGGACGAACGCCCGATTCGACCTGACACCGAGTTCGTCCATCACCAGTTCGGCGAACTCCTTGTTCACCGACTCGTAGGCGCTCTGTTTCGGACTGTTCGGCATCAGTATCGGGCCGATGTAGGGTATCGCCATCGACGGTGGAGGTGAGACGACGACGCGCCCGAGTGGGTTCTTGCGCTCGAACACTGGGAGGAGCGCGACAGGTTCCTGTCCTTTGAACGCGCCGAGGAGGCGCATCTCTCCGTCGAAGTGCTGGTCGATTGCGTCGAGGACCGCGGATGTTTGGAATACTTCGACCCCGGACGATGGGAGTGCGTCGTCCCATTCGTCGAGGTTCATCTGTTCGAGTCGTAGTTGTGACATCTGTGTGTTGAGAGGGTTACTTTTCGCCGGAGACGGTGTCTCCGGGGACTGATTCGCGCTGTTGGGCCGTCATCATCGACGGGGCGATTCCTGAGACCAACCGTGCCGGACTAATCGGGCGCTTCGACTGTGTGAGTGCAGCGATTCCAGACCCGACACCGTTCTTGTAGAGGTGTGCGGCAGCACGGATGGGGAGTGACCCGTGTTCTATCTGGTAGAACGTGACCAGTTCGGGGTTGTACTTCCCCTTGTACCGATTGAGTCTGCGGTTGTTCGCGCCGACGAGGTCGTATCGAACTCGCCCGTCGCGCTTCGCATCGCGCATAATCTGCCAGTCGAGGAGGTCGTTGACGTCGACTCGGTAGTCCTCTTTGGGACGGACACCACCGAGCCATCGGTAAGTCGTCTGTCCGTAGTTCAAGACGATGATGCCACTGACGAACTCACCGTCGTTTTTGAACACGTACGGCTGGACCTGTCCGTCCGGCAGGTCGTCGTACAGGTCGCGGACGAACGCTGGAGGCACGTCGAACGCTAAATCCTGCTCGTCGTATCGGTCTTCGACGAGTTGGAGAATCGCGTCCACGTCTGCCCTCCCCCGACAGAGATGTTCGACGAGATGTCTTCCGCGTCGCGGATGTTCCGGCGGGCACTCCGACTGAACGACAGCAGTAAGTCGTCTTCACTGCGGTCCACGTCGACGTTGTAGGTGTACTTCGGCGTCACCGTAGACCCGCCCCACTGGAAGATTCGCATGTCGGTGTAGTAATTCCCGACCCGAAGGTGGGTGTATATCGGCGTAATCTCACGCGAAACCCAGCCGGTACACCCCTCGATGAACTGATTTCGACGGCGTTCGAGCTTTCGCTGTTTGATGTTGTCCGCACCCAGCATGACGGGTCCGAGGTACGGGACACCGAGGTCTGGTGGTGGTGAAAACGCGGTCTTCACGGGTCCTTTCCGCAACTCGAACACCGGATACAGTCCGATTGCCTGCTCGTTTTTGAACCCGACCAGCGGATGGAGTGTCGAGTTCGAGTGCTTCGCCTGCAGTTCGAGGGCACGATACTGGTGGAAGATGCTCGCGTCGCCCGACCGCGTGACGTATCGGTCCCACTCGTCACGTCGACTCTCGTCGAACTCTACGATTTGGATTGTCATGGTTGTGAACAGGTATGGATGTCTTCGACGCGTGGGGTCGCTCGATACGTCCGGTGGCCGTTGCCATCGTGGGTCCGAGACGCCGCCCTTCCGACGACTGCGGTCACCCCGGCGGTGACACGGTGCCCAGAGTGGGGCGTCCCCGCGCATATCATCTCAGAAGACATTCTCGATTCGTGTTGACGTGAGGGTGGAGATTTGTTATGAAGCGACTATACAGAAAACAGGAACGTCGAGGGACGTTCAGGCAGTCTCTGTCGCTGCACGAAGGGTGTCGATACCGTACCCGTGGGAGGGTTCGCCGGCAATCGTCGACGCGACGAACTCGGAGAGTGCGTAGGCCATCCACGCTTGACACCAGCGCATCAGGGTCGTGCGCTTCGTGTAGAACCGATGTTTTCGGAAGTAGAAGCGACCTTCTTCGGGTACGTACATATTTTCGAGTGCCCAGTCGATGGCGCGCGCAGCGAGTTCGTGCTGGCCTGCGTAGGTAAACACGAGAATCCCCTGTGCTGTCGCGTGGATGTCTCTCGGATACGCGTTCTCTTCGTCGAAGTTCGGAGCGCCGTCCTCGTCGAACAACTCGCGGGCGTAAAAGTCCAATCCGCGTGCAATCTCGTCGTCGTACCGGCCGCTTCCGACGATGTGCTCGTAGCGGAGGAGACTCTCGATGATGAACCCGTTGTGGTGGTTGTCCATCGAGAGGTGCGACGAGGTCGGCGGTTCGCGGTAGTACCATCCGCCGCGTTCGGTCTGTTTCGACGCGACGAAATCGAACACGCTCTCGGCGCGTTCGCGTACCTCCTCGTCGCCGAAGTGGTCGTAGAGTTCGATGAAGTACCGGGCACCGATAGCCAGTGCGTTGAGCGTGTAACTGTCCTTCGGGTGGGTCAGGTAGTAGTCCATCACTGCGCCGTCGTCTGTCGGACGGTAGTCGAGGTCCTCGACGGCGAGGTCGACCGCTGACTTCGCAATACCCGGGTAGCGCGAGTCGAACTCAGCACCCGCGAGGAGGGCTTTGACTCCGTAGGAGGTCGAGACGAGGTTCGGTTGATTCGGGACCGTCTCTCGGGGACCACTCCGGCCGGACGGGTGCTGGATTCTGTGTCGGTGACTGCCGCCGAACCCGCTGTACCCCGTAACCTGGTGGTCGACTAGCCATTCCGTCAGTGACGCGGCATCGCTTCGGTAGCGTTCGGGGTCGCCAGCACCATCGAACCAGGGTGCTATCTGTGCACGCGTTCGGTTCGCCATCGCAAACAGTGCGATGCCCTTGAAGTTTCGCCGCTGTTCGACGCGAAACAGCGGTCGAACGTTGACCGGGGACCGCTTGATGAACTCCTGGACGGCGAGGTTGAACCACTTGTTGTCGAAGGGAATCGTGTGGAGCACGCGACTGCTCATCCCGTCTCCGTAGTCCCATCCCGAGTAGTCGCGGTCCCGTGCGTATTCGAGAACGTCGTCGAGAACGTCGACGTACTGCTGTAATCGGTCGATATCGACGGCAGTCTCGTGGTGATACTGTATCGGTGAGTGCTGGTTCATGAGTTGGAGAAATACCGCTCGTGGTGAGTATTCGCTATCGAGAAGTGGCAAGCAGGTGGCTTTGTTATACAGCGAATATCGCGTGCCAGAGTGCTAGCCGCTCCTGTTCGGGCGTCATCATTCGGTCGTCACTACGTTACCGTGTGTGGGCTCGGCGACTTCGAGGAACGCTCGGTAGTAGTCGGCGACGGGGCCGACCCATGCACCTCGTTCGAGCGCCCACTCCACGAGCTGTCGGTAGAGTCGTCGGTAGCCGGGGAACTCGTCTTCGTTGAAGTAGCGCGGGTGCCAGAGGACCGTCATCACCGCGTCGTTCGCTTCGGCCTCGACGAGGAGTCGCTCACACTCGGCCCACGCCGCGTCGAACGAGACGCCGGGGTCGGGAAGTGCGACTTCCATCAGCGTCAGGGGGAACACGACGAACTCGTCGTCGAAGGGCCGAAACGGCTGATAACCGTGCTGGAATCCAACGTCAGTGCTTGACCCGGGACTGGCGTCGTACGTGAGTCCTATCTCACGGTGGAACTCCCACGTGCTGTCACCGAGTTTGAGGTGATGCTGCCGGCCGCCGAGAATCTCGTGGCCGAGAATCGATTCCAACTCGCGTTTTTCGGTGTCAAGTCGGTCGATGTCCTCACACGACCGGAACGACCCGTGCATTCCGACTTCCCACCCGCCGGCGTCGAGGTCCTGGACGAGGTCGACGAGTTCGTCAGACGTGATGTCGTACCGCCCGAAGTGCTCTATCCAGTTCGCTGGGTCGAGTAAGTCTGTGAGCGACCCCGTGCGGAGCAGACTCGGTTCGTCGAGGAAGTAGAACGACGACCGGACACCGAGTTCGCGTTCGAGTTCGACGATGTCCTCGAACTGCCAGTACGGATTCTCGCGGGAGAGGAGTGTCCGGAGGTGATACGCCGGTCGCTCTCTGGTCGCGTAGAAGAGGCTCTGATACGTCTTGTACGGCCGGTCGACGTCGTGCGTCAACAGGAGGGCGAAGTCACTCATCGTCGTACGACGAGAGTGCGTCTTCGATTCGCGCCGCGGCAGTCCCGTCACCGTAGAGAGAGGGTTTCTCCGGGAGTGGGTCGTCCGTCTGGAGTGCCGTTCTGATTGCGACGGCGTCGGCACCGACGAGTGTGTTCCACCCCGCGTCGACTGTCTCGACCCACTCCGTCTCGCCACGGAGGGTGACACAGCGCTTGTCGAGGTAGAACGCTTCTTTCTGGACGCCACCCGAATCGGTCGCGACGCGTTCTGCGCCGTCGAGGAGGCGGACGAAGTCGAGGTAGCCCACCGGGTCTACAAGGAGGATGTTCTCGTTGGTTGTGACTTGCTCCCAGAGGCCTGCCTCGTGGAGGGCGTTCTCGGTTCGTGGGTGGACCGGGAAGACGACTGGTCGACCCGCGTCCGCGAGTCCGGAGACGATGGCTTCCAGTCTCGACCTGTCGTCCGTGTTGGCGGCGCGGTGGACTGTCGCGAGGACGTACTCTCCGTCGCGGAGGCCCATGTCTTCGAGCACCGTCGACCGGTCTCGTGCGGTACTTCGGACTTGTAAGATGGCGTCGTACTGTACGTCGCCGGTCACGTAGACGCCGTCGTGAATTCCCTCGGATTCGAGCGTCAGAGCGGCCGATTCCGACGGCGCGAACAGGAGGTCCGAACAGTGGTCGGTGAGGACGCGATTCACCTCTTCGGGCATTTCCCAGTTGTGACTCCGCAGTCCCGCTTCTACGTGGGCCAAGAGTGGGTCGCGCTTCGACGCGACGAGTGCCGCCGCGAGCGTCGAGTTCGTGTCGCCGTAGACGAGGACCACGTCTGGGTCTTCGTCGGCCACGACTGCGTCGAGTCGATGCATCATCTCCGCCGTCTGGACGGCGTGCGGACCGGAGCCGACACCGAGGTTGTAGTCCGGTTTGGGGATGTCGAGTTCGTCGAAGAACACGCCCGAGAGTGACTCGTCGTAGTGTTGGCCAGTGTGGACGAGCACTTCGTCGTGTTCGCGTCGCAGGGCGGCCGAGACGGGGAATGCCTTGATAAACTGCGGGCGTGCACCGACGACGGACAGAATCTTCAGGTCACTCATGGTTGACTCCGCTTCCTCGGGGACCGACTCCAATCGTGTACACGCGGTGACCGACGTCACCGAGTGTTCCACGCCCGTCGATGACGACCAGGTCGTCGAAGTCGGCCCACTCGATGTCGCCGAACTCTTCGTGCGGCGTGACGACGACGACGGCGTCCAGCGACTTGTTCGGGAGGTCACCGAGTGCGACAGGCGTCGCTCCGAACGAGGCGATGTCGTCGTCGTCGACCATCGGGTCGACTGCGAGGACCGTCGCGCCGTACTCGCTCAGGCGGTCGATGATGCCTGCTGCCGGCGTCGCCCGGGTCTCGGCGACACCGGGTCGGTAGGTCACCCCGAGGACTGCGACAGTCGCGCCATCGATGGTACGGCCAGCGTTCGCGAGTTCGTCACGGAGTGTGTCCGCAGTGAACGCCGGCATACTGTCGTTGACCTCTCGGGCGGTCAGAATCAACGGCGTCTCTGTCGAGACACGACTCGTGATGAAGTACGGGTACCACGGGATGCAGTGACCACCGACGCCGGGGCCGGGTGCGTGGATGTTGCAGTACGGTTGCGTGTTGGCGGCGTCGATGGCTTCCGTCACGTTGATGCCGAGGTCGTCGCGGATGCGAGCGAGTTCGTTCGCGAGTGCGATGTTGACGTCTCGGTAGACGCCCTCGAACAACTTCACGGCCTCCGCAGTCGTGGCGTCACTCACGGCGATGACGTCGTTCGACGTTATCTCGCCGTAGATGAGCGAGGCTGCTCGGGTCGCTTCCGCGTCGACGCCACCGACGATTTTCGGATGCGACTCGGTGATGTCCTGCAACGCTCGCCCCGACGACGTTCGTTCGGGGCAGAACGCGACACCGAACTCGGTGCGTGAGAGACCGCTCTCGGATTCGAGGTACGGGACGACGAGGTCACGACTCGTTCCCGGTGGGACGGTACACTCGACGACGACCATATCTCCGGGTGCGAGTCCCGCAGCGATACTGTCTAGAACCGCCTCGAACGCCGCGAGGTCGGGTTCCCGGTCGTCCGTCAACGGCGTCGGAACGATGATGACGTGAATCGCCGCTTCTTCGGCCGCGGCGACGCTATCGGTCGTGGCCCGTAACGCACCGCGTTCGACCTGTGCTGCGACGAGTTCCGGTAGACCGGGTTCTTTCGCCACGTGGCACTCTCCGTCGTTGACGGTTCGAACCACGTCCGGGTCGATATCCACGCCGACGACGTTTCCCGTCGCCTGTGCGTAGACGGCGGCCAAGGGGAGGCCCATCTTTCCAAGCCCGTAGACGGCGACGGGCACAGCCCCATCCGTGAGGGCCGTTCGCTGTCCCTCTGGGGGCCGCGTCGAGTTGTAGAGGCCAGAACTGCTGGTGGTCATCGTGCCTCCTCAGAGACTTCGACGGTCTGTTCGTTCGCGTGTGCTGCGGCCTTGATACGCTGTGCAATTTCGACTGCACGGAGGCCATCGGCGGCGGAGACAATTACCGGACTGCCCTCTATCGCCGCTTCGATGAACGATTCGAGTTCGTGTTTGAGTGGTTCGCCTGCTTCTATCATCGGCTGCTCCATGACTACCTCGTGGCGGAAGCGGATGTTCCCGTTCTCGCGGAGGTAGTCGGGACGCGACTGGCGGAAAATTTGGACCGACTGGTTCACGTAATCGACCCGAATGAGGCGGTCAGGAGCCGTGATGTCGAGCGTGCGCGTCTTCTGTTGTGTCACTCGACTCGCGGTCAGCGTGCTGACCACTCCGTTCGCGAAGGTCAACTGGGCCGTCGCGTACTGTTCGTCTGCCGCACTCGTCGCTGAGAGTGTCGTAATATCTGAATCGACGAGCGAGAGGACGACGTCGATGTCGTGAATCATGAGGTCCATGATGACCCCGTCGTCGACGTCACGGTTCAGTGGCGGACCGAGTCGATTCGCCGTAATGGCGATTGGTTCGACGTCGTCGAGGATTTTCTCGAGTGAGCGAATCGCGGGGTTGAAGCGCTCGATGTGACCAATCTGGAGGGTCACGCCGTTCCACTCGGCGAGGGCTATGAGTCCTTCCCCCTCCAGTTTGTCGTCGACGAACGGTTTCTCGACGAGGGTGTGGACACCCGCTTCGATGCACTGTCTCGTGATGGACGCGTGGTACGGCGTCGGGACGGCGACGGTGACGACGTCGACTCGTTCGAGCAGTTCGTCGATGGTGAACGCCTCGGTGCCGAAGTCTGCCGCGACTGCGGTAGCACGCTCGTGGTCGGCGTCGGCGATGCCGACAAGTTCGACACCGCGAAGTTCGGAGTAGACACGAGCGTGATTGGTTCCCATGGCACCGACCCCGATGACGCCGGCAGCAACGGAGCGTCTCATGTCGTCACCTCTAGGTAGTTCGTGACTGTTTTGCCGACGCGTTCGACGTCCTCTGCACTGAGCCCGGGGTGAACCGGAAGCGAGAGGACGCGTTTTGCGACCGACTCGGCGACCGGTGCGGACACCGAGAGGTGCTTGTAGGGTGCTTGCTCGTGAACGGGCTTGGGGTAGTACACGCCCGTTCCGATGTTGTTCGCATCGAGGTACGATTTGAGCGCGTCGCGCCCGACGTCGTCGCACTGGACGGTGTACTGGTGGAAGACGTGCGTTCTGCCCGGTGGAGTGACCGGCGTCGTGACCGGAGCATCTTCGAGGTACTCCGTGAGTGCGGCGGCGTTCCGCTGCCGAGCAGTGGTAAAATCAGGGAGCTTTTCGAGTTGGGCGCGTCCGATGGCGGCGGCGATACTCGTCATCCGGAAGTTGTGACCAACCTCCCCGTGTTCGTATCCTGAGACACGGCCGTGGTCAACGAACCGAGCGGCGCGTTCTGCGACGTCGGCGTGGTTCGTGGTAATCATCCCACCCTCGCTCGTGGTCATGTTCTTCGTCGGGTAGAAGGAGAAGCACGCCGCGTCTCCGAACGACCCGACGCGCTGGCCATTGACTTCGGCCCCGTGCGCCTGCGCGGCGTCTTCCACGAGGAGGAAGTCGTAGGTCTCTGCGAGTTCAGTGAGTCGAGTCATGTCGGCCGGGAGGCCGTACAGGTGGACTGCGATGACCGCATCGACCTGTTCGCCGCTCCGAAGTCGCGCTTCGAGTGCGTCCGGGTCGATGTTGTACGTCTCGGGGTCGATGTCGACGAACCCCACGTCCGCGCCAGTGAACGTGACGGCGTTGGCCGTCGCGATAAACGTGAAGGGCGTCGTCAGGACGCGGTCTCCCGGGCCGATGCCGAGTGCGTGGAGTGCGGCGTGGAGGGCAGTGGTTCCGTTCGACGTTGCGACACCGTGGTCGGCCCCACAGTAACCTGCGAACTCTCGCTCGAAGCCTCTGACTTCGGGGCCGTCGGCGATGATGCCGCTGTCGAGGACGGTTTCGATTCGGTCTCTCTCTTCCGCACCGAGTTGGGGTGCGGCGATGGAAATGTGCTCGTCAGTCATCGTCCAATCTTGTTGTCTCCTGTGAGTGGTTCTGGCAACTCGCGATGCACGGCGGGTGCACCGACTGCGAGTGTGCGCGGCGGTACGTCGTCTACTACGACGGCACCCGCGGCGACGAACGCTCCCTCGCCGATTGTCACGCCCGGCAAGAGTGTCGCGTTCGCGCCGATGGAGGCGTTGTTCTCGATGGTCGGACCAACGAGTTCGGCGTCGGTGCGAATGGGGTACGGGTCGTTCGTCATCACGACGCCCGGACCGACGAAGACATCGTCGCCGATGCGGGTGTGCGTGGGAATGTAGACGTTGGTCTGGATGCTGACTCGCGACCCGATAGTCGTGGTTCCGTCGACGACAGTCTCGGTTCCGAGGAGCACGTGGTCGCCGATAGTCGTCTGCTCTCGAACGAGGACGTTGTGTCCGGTGACGAAGTCGTCGCCGATGGTCACGTCGTGGTAGATGATGCTCCCGGACCGAATCCGGGCGCGCGCCCCGATTACGGGGCGTTCACCGTCACCGTAGCCAATCGTGACGCCGTCGTCGACGTTCGATTCACTACCCAGTTCGACGCTCATCGACCGACACCTCCGGTGGGTCGGCCGTGAGTGAACGAGTGTGTCGTCTCGGCGGGGGCCGAGTCGGCGGTAAAATTGTCGTTTTCATGGTATCTCGGCGGGGAGTCTGCCTGCCTTGCAGAAAATCAGTCTCGGTAATGGCTTTGTTATGGAGTGATTGCTCACCAGTTTGGGCTGGTGGTCACCTCGTAACGCTTCGCCGAATTCCGTTCATAGAGCGCTTCACGAGGCTCAAACCGGGCCGTCCGTCGGAGACCCACGCGAGGAAGGCACTCCCGAGCAAGATACCTTCGAAGAGGAGGTACGCCCACGCCTCGGGTTGGCGGAGGTAGACGAGGAATCGACTCAAGTAGTACCACGTCTGTGTGAACAATCCCGCTGCCGACGAGTCAGGCCCGTGCGAGATGGGCCACAGGAACGACCCGAGGGCACCGTAATTCCCGAAGAAGAACCCGCTGTAGAACAGGTCTGCGGGGATGTGCGAGAGGTATCCGAGGGCGAACGCGACACCGACTGTCGTCACCTCAAACCGCCGAGCGACGAGGACGACGAGAATCGAGAGTGGAACCGAGACGAAAATCGAGTGTGCCACCGAGATACCACTCGGGAGGATGTCCAGCGACCACGCGAGCGGTTTGTCTACGAGGTCGGGAAACTGCGTTCCGACGAGAACGGCGATTGCGGCACGGCTATCGAGGGGGCGCTTCGCCACGCGCGACCACACCGAGACGAGGAGGTACCCGACGGCGACGTGCTCCCACGGCCACATCTACGTGTCTCCTCCGCGGTCGGTCGTCGAGTTCGTTCGAGGACGGGTAGAACCCAGCGTGAACGCGCGCAGGGTGGTGTGCGAAGTGTCTGTTGGGGACATGTGGTTGTTGCTGTGAACTGCTGCGCGTCGCCGGTGACAAAGACGACAGCATCCCGGTTCGGTGCACAGCAGCAGCGTCGTGAGACAGAAAGCCACTCGGTCGTTTTGTTATGCCGACTGTAACGGGCGAGTTACCCACGCTGACCCGTTGGAACAGTACTAACTTGGGTACTACTGGCTAGTAGATGCCGAATAACTACTTTTGCTCGTGGCGTCCCCTCCCGATAGAGAATATGCGCTACCTGTTCTTCACCAACACACCTGCTCAAGTCCACCTCTACAAGTATGCCGTCAGAGAACTTCGACGACGGGGCCACGACGTACTCATCCTTGGTCGTGATTATGGTTGTACCAAAGACCTCCTCGAGTACTACGACCTCCCACACCGAATTTACGGGTCCTGTGGGACGACCAAGTACTCGGTGTTCACCTCACTGCCGTTCCACTACGTGAACATCTTCAGAGAAGTGCGTCGGTTCAAGCCCGACCTCATCTTCGGGATGGGTGGGTACGCCGCCCACGCTGGCGCACTGTCGAGGACGCCGGTTATCCTCGTCGTCGACTCTGAACCGGATTCGCTCGACCACATCGTGTCACGCCCGTTCGCGAAGGCGATACTGACGCCGCACACGTTTGGAAAGGAAATCTCGGAGAACCACTACCAGTTCCACGGGTTCAAAGAGACGGCATACTTACATCCCGACGTGTACGAACCCTCGTTCGACGTTCGAGACGAACTAGGTCTCGGCCCCGACGAGCGATACGTTGTCGTCCGGTTCAACGCCTTTGGGTCCCACCACGACGTTGGTCACCAGGGGTTCACTCCCGAGCGTCGACGGGAACTGCTCGAGATGCTGAGTGAGCACGCCACTGTCTTCGTCCTCGATGAGAGCGAAGAACGGCGCGACGACGGTGAGGCCCGTTCGGTCGACTTCCACCCTGCGCTCGTTCACGACGTATTGGCCGAAGCAGACCTGCTCGTCGCAGATTCACAGACGATGGTGACGGAAGCAGCCCTTCTCGGGACACCCGCAATCCGGTCGAACTCGTTCGTCGGCGAGAACGACATGAGAAACTTCGTCGAACTCGAACGTCAGGGACTCATCTCCAACCTCGAATCCTTCGAAGAGGTACTAGAGAAGGCGGAGACGCTGCTCACCGAAGAGGGGACGAAGCAGCGCTATCAAACCCGCAGAGACGAGTTCCTCGCTGACAAGGTCAACTTGACTGACGTCATCGTTCAGGTCGCGTTGAACTACGGGTCTGTCGAGACTGTCGAGTCACTCTCGCGGCACACCGTCCCGGTGTAACGAGCCACGCCTTCTTTTGGTTGGGATGGGTTTCCCGGAGACGGTTCCGTGGCGCACACGCGTAATACACGGTCAATCGACTCATAACTAACCACCCGACGGCCCAATTTTTGTATCGACTGACGCACCGAGATGCGTCTCGACTATACCCCTCACTATGAACGAAAAAAAGAAACTCCTCATCGTCGGTCCACGAGGGACCGGCGGCATCGACCAGTACATCACCGAACAACGTCGATATCTTGAAGACCGAATGATCGTGCGGCTATACACGCGGTACACTGCTCCGAAGGGCGAGGGTCTCGAACGCGCAGTTCGGATGATTCTCTCGTCGATTCTGGCGATTCTCTTGTTTCCGTTCCAGCGTCGTCCGGATATCGTCCACGTCCACTCGTCACATACGTATTCGTTCTATCGCTCGGCCTTTTTCGTCCTCTTTTCGGCATACGTCTGGCGGGTCCCCGTCGTCCTCCACATCCACGGGTCGTCGTTCGACGAGTTCCTCGAAACTGACTCACTCCTCATTCGTCGACTTCAGTCACTTGTCTTCGACACTGTCGACGACGTCGTCGTCCTCTCGGAATACTGGCGCGGTCTCGTCTCTCAGCGGGCGAATCACGACAAGGTTCACGTCATGGCGAATGCTGTCGAACCCGCCGAGTACGAACCGACGTTCCGGGCCGACCCCGTCCACATCGTCTTCGTCTCGAACCTCATCGAGCGGAAGGGAATCGGCGAGTTACTCGACGCCATCGAGGCCTTAGAGGCGATGCCAGACCTCTCGTTCAAGGTGAGCATCGGTGGTCGTGGCCCCTACGCGGAACGGGCCGAAGCAGTCGCTGAAGCGTACGACAACGTGGAATACCTCGGGTTCCTCTCTGAGAAAGAGAAACGTAACCTCCTCAGCAGGGGAACGGTCTTCGTGTTGCCGACGTACGCCGAGGGACTCCCAATCGCGATGCTCGAAGGGATGGCCGGTGGGAATGCAATTGTGTCGACGCCCGTGGGTAGCATCCCCGAAGTCATCACCGACGAGCATGGCATCCTGGTCACGCCAGGCGACGCTGACGAACTCACGCAGGCACTCGTTTGGCTCGTCTCGACCCCCGACGAGGCGGTTCAGATGGGCCGCAGAAATAGACGACTTATCGAAGAACGCTACTCGTGGGAATCGAATGCGAACGATCTGGTGGAGATGTACGCCCACGCAAACTAAGCTCCTCTTCTCTCCTCGACTGGCAACTTCAGCACACGCTCATCGGTCGAGTGACGGTCGTTCTCAGAAAAATAGACGGCTCCGAGGAGCGGTGGTCTCGGTCAGACAGTCTGTGCGGTATTTTCCGCCGCTCGAACAGAAGACTCGCCGTCTCGTTCGTCTACTCCCTCGCGGTCGATGTACTTGCGGACCCAGAGTTCGCCAGTGATGATACCGGAGATGGTGCTCATGTGCTCGGCTTCTCCGGTCATCTCTTCGCGCTGCAGGCGGTGAATTTCTTCGGCATCGAAGTACGGGCGGTCGCACGCGGAAGCGAGTAGGTCGTCGATTCGTTCGCGGACATCTCTGTTCTCCCGGTACCAGGTGCCGACCATCGAACGGCCGCCGTAGGTATGGATGTCGCTGTCGATGAGCCCACGAAGTCGGTCGACCGAGGTCCCGACCACGAATCCAACCGCGTGTTGCCACATGGGTCGGGACGGGGGGACTTTTGTTCGCTCGTAGGGGATCGACGCCAATCGCTCATCGAGTCGGCGGACCAATTCCACTTTCGGATACGCGGTTCCCGCAGGAATCTTCCCGTTCGTGAACGGAATCGATGCGACGCGGTGGGAAAGCGGCATCCTCGTGACCGCTTGGAGGAACTGCGTGTCGCTGAACGGAACGCGAGTCCCAGCCTGACTCTCGGCAATGGGGTTGCTCGCGAAGTCGCACCGTGGGAAGTAGTTGCGATAGTAGCAGTCCAGCGCGGTACTGAAGAGGTCTGGCTGGTCGCTCTTGCGGACCTCCTCACGATACGTGGTCATCGGATCGAAGTCTGTCCGGAGGAGACGCCGTGCGTCGTCGACATCGACCCGGTGCTTTGCGCGGTAGAGTGCTGCTTCGGGGGAACTACTCTGTTCAATAGCTGCCTGTCCGATTCCATCGCCCATCATTCCGCCTTGCCCGCACCCTTCGATAATGATATCTGGCATGTCGGGGATGTTGAACACCGTCGAGAGGTTGGTGAACGTCGAGAGCCCGACCATCCCACTCGTCAACTGCACAGACTTCTCGAAGGAATCGACGAACCGGTCAGATTCTATCTTCACCCGCTTATTTTCGAGACCGAGGATATCTGAGATACGGCCAGCGAGTTCGAGATTGCTCCCGTTCGCGGGGTTCGAGTCGTAGGTGTACGTCGTGATGTCGTGGTATCGACTCAGCTCACCGGCCATCGACCGGCTGTCCAACCCGCCAGAGAGCCAAAGACCGATGTCGCCGTCGATGGTCGCCGCCATGTCCGCAATGACCGATTGATACGCCTCCGTGAGGTCGTCGAGGTACGAGTCGTCGGGACTCTGCACGAACGAGTGGTGCCAGTAGGACTCGATTTCGCACCCGTCGCCGGCTTCGTACTGAAGGATAGAGCCAGACGGGAGGAAGTTGATTCCTTGAACGAGCGTCTTTTCACCCCACACGTGCCCGATCATGAGCAAGTCACTGATCGCGCGTTCGTCGACCTGTGGGTCGTCTAGGAGCATGGTCAGCGCGCCGACTTCGGTACCGAACGCGAATGGTTCTCCGTCGATGTAGAAGCACTGGCGAGTCCCGAGTTTGTCGCTAGCGATGACCACGCGGTCGGTGTCGTCGTCCATGGCCGTGATGAGGAACGTCCCATCGAGTTCTGGGAGCAGCGCCTGTGGCTCGTCGAGGACGCGTTCGAACAACGACCCGACGTCGAGGCCGAGTTCGTCGAGGTTCGTCACGACACCGTAGATGGCTCCGGAACGAGAACCATCTTTCCAGGAGGTAAAGCCGTTCGGGTCTTTCTCGCCGTGGTGAAGGGCTGTCAATCCGAGGTCACCAGTGTGGAACGACGCTTGTTCGTACCAGTCTTCGCGGTACAACTCGGCGGCACACGATTCGAGGGACGTGCTTTCGAGGTGACCACCGACGAACCCTGTCATGGTCGCACCTCAGTGTGCGGGTGTGTACCGTCATGGGTCGGGACTGCTGTGGATAACATCGATACCAAGATATCCGCGTGCGTCGGGTTTTGTTATCACGCACCTATACGTTGCGAGTGATATTCAGGTACTCTGATACGTCGGTTCTGTGCCTACTCTTGGACGTCTGTTCGCCGTACAGCTCCGTTTGGGGATCAAGGGATTCTTGAGATGTAGTTCGCCTCCGGGATGTCGGAGTCGGCGGACTCGCGTCCGTGGTTCGATTTCGTGATGACCTGCGATTACATTCTCAATAACAATCTACGCTACTCACCATCTGTCAGAGGATGAAGAACCGTAGTTCACGGCTTCCGAGGATCCTGCTTATATTCGGGTTCCTCGCGGTAGTCATCTCTGTTCTCGTCGCTCACGCGTCGCCAGCGCGTGGCTACGAGGTTTCGATATACCAGTCGACGCCAGTGGGTTTTTGGGTGGGTGTCGCTATCGCACTCTCGGTGTCACTTGTCGTCGTTGTCAGTACTCCGACTAGCCGCTACGCAGTCGGTGGAGTCGCGCTTGCAGGGGTGGCAATCACTGCTGTTTCAGCCCTCCCACTCATCCGGCGGTACCACTTTTACGGTTTCAACGATTCGTTGACGCACCTCGGTTGGGCGAAGGGACTGTCCGCGGGGACCATTCCGACGGTCGAAACCATCTACCCGAGTGGCCACATTTCGGCTGGGATGTTCAGTTCGGTCCTCGGACTCGAGATTACACAGACGATGATGCTCGTTGTCCTGTTCCTCTCGCTCACCTACCTCGTCTTCGTGCCCCTCATCGTCCACATGATCGTCCCTGACCGGAGAGCCGTCCTCATTGGTGTGTTCTCTGCGCTCTTGTTCCTCCCGGTGAACCTCAACGGGTTCAAGCTCATGTTCTTCCCGTACTCACTGGCAACGTTCTTGGGAATGATACTTCTGTACCTCTTCTTCAAGCACCAGTTTTCGGTGGACGAGGCCGAAGTCGGGTGGCAGCGCCACGTCACGCCAACCTCCGTATTATTCGTTATCGGGAGCGTCGCTCTGGTGACGTACCATATTCAAGCCGCTGCGAACTTCCTCGTCTTGTTCGCTGTGGCGTCGGTACTCCAGTTCGTCTATTCTCGAAAGACAGAGACGTACGTGTTGACACAACGTCCAGTTTACGGGCTGACGGTCGCGTTCGCACTCGTGTTCTCTCTCTGGATGGCGCAGTACACGGTCGGGTTCTCCACCGGCGGGCTCTTCATCGATTCCATCCTCGGCGTGTTTTCGGGCGACTCGGGAACTGGGACCGCGATTTCCCAGCGGACCGAATCAGTCTCAGCAGTTGGTGGTGGCCTCTTGGAGGTCTTCGTCAAACTGTTCCTCCTCAAAGCAGTGTACGCGCTCGTCACGCTTGGTGTCTTCGTGGGCCTCTTGTTCGGACGGTTCAGCGATGTCGACGAGCGTGGCCGCTTCATCTTACGAACGCTGACGTTCGGACTCGCCGTGTTAGTCCCATACTTCTTCGCAAACCTCTTCGGGTCCATCTCTGAGACGAATTTCTTCTTCCGCCACGTGGGATTCGCGATGGCACTGTCGACGATCGTGGGAAGCGTTGGCCTGTACTACGTCTTTGGAGCGCTCTCGACAAGCACGTACGGCACGCGACTAAAGAGCGGTGCACCAGTGCCGGGACTCGTGGTTTTCGCGGTTGCATTGTTAGTGGTGTTCCCGTCACCGTACATTTACCTCCCGTCGAACCACGTCCCCGAACAACAGTTCCAGGCACACGATTCAGCGTTTACGGTGGCTGACGAAGACATTCGGTTCGTTGGAATCCGAGACAACCCCGGTCGGTTCGTTGACGCGCTCCCTGAACGCCAACCCCCGGCTCTTGGGTTCAGGACTCCAGAGGAAGCGCTCTCTGACTTACCCGCGTACTACGATGGCCCGAGATACTTGATGGTGTCTCAAACGGACTACGACCGAGAAGTAATCGCGTATCGAGAGCTCCGTTACTCCGAGAAGAGCCTCTCTGCGGTCGAGAACCAACCGAAGGTCAACCGCGTCATCTCGAACGGTGCTGCCGACCTATACTATATTAGCGAGTGACGCAAGACAACCCTCCTTAGCAAGGACCCCCCGTCCACCCCGTGGGTCGGGGCAGGTGCTGTCGACTCTCGTGCTGTTGATACTCGTGGTAGGGCAGGTTCGGTCCCCGACCCGACAGTGTGAGGTAAGCCATCCACTTCTGGAAGTAGCTTCATTTTGTATTCGTGCAAGCAGCACCTACCGGAAGTCTTCGAACTAGTAGCCAGCTAATAATTAATCACCTCGTGGACGGATGAACGTATGGATACAATCGCGTGAGCGCGAGTGAAAGCGGAACTCACTCGGTTTGACACAATGTATTTGAAATGATTGATAAGATTTGCTCGGCAATTCGGACCATCCAACGACGGTTCGTTCCTGGTGGTGGTGGTGGACTAGCGGAGCGGACGGTGAAGAGCGGAATGTGGGTCTCGGCGATGAACATCCTCGACCGTGTGCTAAAGGTCGTCATGTTCATCGTGCTCGCCCGACTGCTCGGCCCCCAAGCCATCGGGTTGATGGGTATCGCCCTTCTCACGATTTCGGCACTGCTGAGCCTCACGAACCTCGGTATCGATGCGGCGCTCATCCAGCGTATCGAAGACGACGTCGACGAGTATCTGAACACGATGTTCACGCTGGAGATTCTCCGAGGAGTCACGATGAGCGCAATCCTCTACCTGTCAGCACCGGCTCTCGCGTCGCTATTCGGTGAACCTGCGGCGAGAGACCTCATCCGGGCAATTGCGCTCGTCCCGATTTTCCTCGGGTTGCGTAACCCCGGGATGGTCTACTTCAAGAAGGATCTCCAATTCCACAAGGAGTTCACCTACCGAGTCAGCGGCACTGCCGCCTACGTCGTGGTCGCTCTCGGCTACGCCGCAGTCAGCCCGACCGTGTGGGCGCTCGTCTTCGGGTACCTCGCCGACGCGTCGGTTCGCGCGCTTAGTACGTACTTCCTTCACCCGTACCGTCCGCGTCCGGCGCTCAATCGGAGCCACGCCGCCGAACTCATCGGCTATGGGAAGTGGGTAACTGGGTCGTCTATCGTCGAGTTCCTCTACGGTCAGGGAGACGACGCCATCGTCGGGTGGATTCTCACGGCGACTTCGCTTGGGTACTACCAGCTGGCCTACCGAATATCTAACGCGCCGGCTACTGAGATTGCAGTCGTCGTCTCGAGCGTGATGTTCTCAACGTACTCGAAACTCCAAGAGGAACAACTCGCCCTCAGAGAGGCGTTCTTCAGCACGTTCAGGTTAACCGCGTTCGTGGCACTGCCGATGTCTATCGGGATCCTCCTCGTCGCGCCGTCGTTCGTCGGGACGTTCCTCGGTCCCGATTGGCTCCCGATGGTCACGACCATGCAGATTCTCGTCGCCTACGGGCTCTTTCGGACCCTCTTTGCGACGTTCAATCCTGTCTGGCGAGCGGTCGGTCGTCCGGATATCCAGACAAAACTTGGTGTCCTTCGCGTGGTGCTCCTCGCCATCATCGTCGTTCCGATGACGAGTTCATTCGGTATCGAGGGGACTGCCTTGGCTGTCACCGGCATCCTCGCGTTCCCGATGGTCCCGTTGTACGCACGCGAGATGAAGAAGACGCTCGGGACTACCTACCGCCGCTTCCTTCGTGAGATGTCGTTTCCGCTACTGGCAACCGGTCTGATGGCCATCGCGGTGCTTGCAGTCCAGAACCAGGTTGGGTCTCCGCTCTTGGAATTCTTCGTGTTGGTTCTGACTGGAATCCTCGCGTACGTGGTCAGTGCAGTGTCCATCATGAGCGTCTTCGACTGGCGAGTCAAGCAGAATCTGAAAGATCTGG
Organism: Haloferax litoreum; assembly: GCF_009674605.1. Lineage (NCBI taxonomy): Archaea > Methanobacteriati > Methanobacteriota > Halobacteria > Halobacteriales > Haloferacaceae > Haloferax > Haloferax litoreum. Next base: position 128,588 of record NZ_WKJO01000003.1, on the reverse strand, counting down.
CCTCTATCGTGTCGAAGTAGACCTGGGGCCTCCCAAATTGATTCATCGCCGAGTTCCTCACTCGATTCGGCTGACTTTCATTGGTACCTGAACGTCAAATGTGAATTGAATCGTTGTGTCTGTCCAGAACGTGTCGCCTCGACAGAATGAGTGCCGCCGCAAGACTCACAGGGAGAATAATTACCAGTTTCTGTATATATTATCTTGGGATGGGAGAGAACAGACTTTGAATATGGATGGAAATGGTGTACCTTGATTAACCGGGATAATTATGATTAAGAGAATGTTATTTTGCTCGTAAGACGGTCGTCCTATCTCATTCTTCAAACAATTAATCTGCCGAATCCAATGTGTGAGACTAATGAGCAACTGATATACAACTGATGGACATCTGGACCGGTTCTGTACACAAATGCAGCGAATCCATTTCTACCTCGTAATAATGATTATCGTGTTAACGAGGGCTTTCCTCGTGTATGGTACGATTAACAGATGGAGGCGACGACGAATCTGCCGAAGATTCCGACTCCATCCTCGAATCGCAACTCAACAGACGGAATTACCTCAAAATCGGTGCTGCAGCAGCAGCATCAGCCGCCCTCCCTGCCGGCGTCGCGTCGGCTGCGTCTGGTCCAGAGGAGCGCTTCGGTATCCAATGGGACCGCGTCGTCAACGCGGTGGACGACCTTGGAATGGACCCCAACGGAAACGACCCGATCGACAATCAACTCGACGCTGCCTACGGCAGCGGGACGCTCATCGAATTCCCTCCCGGAGAGTATCTCGTCACCAGTACGTTGTCCGCGAACGACAACGTCTCGCGCTTCGGGATGGTCGGGACTGGCGGCTCGCACAAAGACGTGCAGTTTGTCTTCCCGCCAGGAAACAACGGTGAGAAGTTCAGGTTCATCCAAATCACGAGTGGGGACCACCACGTCCTGAAGAACTTCTCCATCCAGCAGACCGACGACGACACCACGAGTGCCGACATTTGGCTCGCGAACGACGATGGGGCACTCATCGAGGACGTCGAGTGGCTCGGCCGAACCCCCTCTGACAACTACGCTCGCCGCCAGCTCCTCGCGTACGACTGTTCGTCGGTCGACGGTGTCAACGTCGGCCGGCGCATCTACATGCGCGAAGGTGCAGTAATACCGGGGTACCCCGACGGTGTCGCGGGTATCCGTGTCCAGGGTGGCTCTGTCGGTGAGATTCGACTCGTCGACTGTCACATCGAACAGCGTGGGTCGTCGTCGTTCCGCGCGACGCACACGCGGGGTGTGCTCCGCGTCGAGGGCGGGTTGTTCAAAAACAACGACAACACCAACATGCGAATCTCCGGCGGTGACCACCCGTCGAAGCAGTCGTGGATCAAGGGTGCGACGATGGTCGTCGACGCCGACAACCTCAACGAACACGCGCGCGACGGTGACCAACTTGAGAGTCCGACTGGTCTCTTGGTCGACTCGACGGGCAACGGATACTCCGGACTACTCATCGAGGACTGTGACTTCATCTACAAGTCGAGTCCTGCGGGGCGTGGCGTCATCTCGACGTCACCCCCCTCGTGGGGTGGCCACGGCAGCTTCACGCTCCGCAACTGTCGCATCCAGAACGACACGTCGCTCCAGACGATTCAGGCATACTCCGTCGACACAAGCGAAACTGACACGCCGTGGGGTGTGAACCTCGAAAACGTCTCCATCACGGGGGATGCCACCTCCCAGCCGGCTGGTGCCGCAGTCCATCTCGACGCTAACCGTGACGGCTCGACCATTCAGAACAGTTGTATCCACCTCCCGAACGGCGACGTCAGCGGTGTCCGCATCGACGACTCCTCCAACTGTGAGATCGTGGACACGAACATCAACGTCACCGGTCAGGCGACGGTGTTCAACAGTGCAGACGTCGATACGAGCAACATCACCAGCAGCGACTCGTGTCCTCTGCCGAGCGCGGACAGTAGCACGAGCGATAGCTCGACGTCCGATAACACCTCGACGGACTCGACGACAGACTCGACGACGGACTCCACCACGGAGCCGCTTCCGAACGACCTCCGTATCGTCGGGACGGGGACGCAGACGCAGTACGAATTCACTGTCACTGACGCGCTCCAGCCAGTAGATGGTACTGTCGAAGAGTGGGACGACGTGACCAGTACGTCGGCAACCGGATGGATCACGACCGCCGGTTCCGAGGACACGTTCACGTTCTCGGGTGACGTGTCGTCGTTCTCGTTCCTCGAGGGCGAAGCTGAAATCTACGTAAACGGTGAGCAGGTCACGGCGAGTACCATCACGGATGCGACGAGTGATTCTACGTCGGACTCGACGAGTGATTCTACGTCGGACTCGACGAGTGATTCTACGTCGGACTCGACGAGTGATTCTACGTCGGACTCGACGAGTGATTCTACGTCGCACGAACTCCGTATCGTCGGAACAGGGACGCAGGCGCAGTACGAGTTCACCGTCAGCGATTCGCTGCAAGCGGTCGACAGCACGATCGAGTCGTGGGACGACGTCTCCAGCACCTCGGCGACGGGGTGGGTCACTACCGACGGCGTCGCCGACGTCTACAACTTCACTGGCGACGTCACCTCGTTCTCGTGGCTTGGTGGTGAGGCCGACCTCTACGTCGACGGGCAGCAGGTCACGGTGAGTACCATCACGGATGCGACGAGTGGTAGTTCGTCGACGGACTCGAGCACCGACTCCGCGACGGACTCATCGACGGACTCGAGCACCGACTCCGCGACGGACTCATCGACGGACTCGTCGACTGACGAACCTCTTCCGAACGAGCTTCGCATCGTCGGAACGGGGACGCAGGCGCAGTACGAGTTTGCGGTCAGTGATTCGCTGCAGGCGGTCGACAGCACGATCGAGTCGTGGGACGACGTCTCCAGCACCTCGGCGACGGGGTGGGTCACCACCGACGGCGTCGCCGACGTCTACAACTTCACTGGCGACGTCACCTCGTTCTCGTTCCTGGAAGGTCAGGCTGATGTCTACGTCAACGGGACGCAGGTGGACCCCGAAGTTTTCTCCCTGCCGAACCGCCTCGTCGTCAATGGAGATGGCACAGAGACGAAGTACAACCTCAAGGTGTCGGGTCAAATCATGAACGACCCCCTCGTCGGCGCAATCGAGAGTGCGGACACCGTGTCCGACGACAGAGTCAGAGGTACTGTCACGGAAGACAGCGACGCATTCCGCTTCTCGGGTGACATCTCGCAACTGACTCTAGCTGGCGACGCATCGCTCGTGTTCGAAGACAACGACGGGTAACATCGATTCCCGTTCGACCGCTACTGTGACGACTCCGGTCGTCAAGTAGTCTCGTAGCACCATTCTTGAATTCACCACGTTGAGCGGGGGTGTCGCACACCTGTGCTGGCTGATTCTCCTTTGCTCGACGGGTTTTCGGCAGTTTGGTGTCGAGCACGTCTTACGTACCGACGGCAGCATAGACTACTCAAGACGTATCAATCTGAACTCATTCTACAACAACGAGAGCGACCGACACGTAGACCGCCCTTCTGTGGGATTCGAGCGGCGACAGATTGCTCTCGTCCCCGTGCGATGTGTTTGATTTCACTCCACGTTTCATCGACTGCGTGCCCAGTACGAGTTCTCGGTACTCACGAGAAGATAGTCGCGGGAACGTCCCTCGTGGTGGTTCATACTGGCTTCCCATCCGGTGACTCGGGTGGCCCCTGTACGTTTGTACACGATGTTACAACGCTCTTTCCACGGTTACACACCACTTACTAAACTCCACGCGAGTACAATCTCACGAGTAAATGTCTATGCGGCCTTGTCTATCGCCCCTCCGATGCCGTCGTCTCCTCGCCGTGAACGCCGGCGGTAGTGACGACCGGTGTGCCCGTGAGTTCCGGAGTCGAACTCACGGCGACGTGTTCTGCTCACGCGAACGACGACGCATTCAGGGGCAAACGATATCCTCGGCCCACACCAAACGAGGTACCGAGTGGTGAATCGACGAACCTACCTCAAAACACTTGGTTCGGTTGGTGTTGGTGCCTCCCTCGCGGGCTGTGGACAACCGAGGGAAGAAGAGACGTCGACACTCTCGACACCCCAAGAAACGACGACAACTCCCGAACCAAAACCGCGGGAAACGGTGTACGATGCGGTCGAGGACATCGGAATGGACCCAACCGGGCAAGACCCCATCGACGATCTATTGGACGACGTCTACGGGGACGACACGATTGTCCAGTTTCCGCCAGGTGAGTACCTCATCACCCGCAAACACGATTGGGACCGTGGCGTCTCGAACTTCCAATTGGTGGGGCTCGGCGACTCTCACAAGGATGTGCAGTTTGTCTTCCCGCCCAATGGGCCCGGAGAGGAGTTCCGGATGCTTCGAATCACGAGTGGGGACCACCACGTCCTGAAGAACTTCTCCATCCAGCAGACCGACGACGACACCACGAGTGCCGACATTTGGCTCGCGAACGACGATGGGGCACTCATCGAGGACGTCGAGTGGCTCGGCCGAACCCCCTCTGATGATAATGCGCGCGACCAACTGTTGTTGTTCGATTGTACCTCAGTCGACGGCGTCAACATTGCTCGCCGCGTGTACATGCGTGAAGGTGCAGTAATACCGGGGTACCCCGACGGTGTCGCGGGTATCCGCATCACAGGACGTTCCATCGGCGAGGTCAAGATGATCGACTGTCACATCGAACAGCGTGGGTCGTCGTCGTTCCGCGCGACGCACACGCGGGGTGTGCTCCGCGTCGAGGGCGGGTTGTTCAAAAACAACGACAACACCAACATGCGAATCTCCGGCGGTGACCACCCGTCGAAGCAGTCGTGGATTAAGGGTGCGACGATGGTCGTCGACGCCGACAACCTCAACGAACACGCCCAACCGGGTGATAGACTTCACAGTCCCTCGGGTCTCCTGGTCGACTCGACGGGCAACGGATACTCTGGACTACTCATCGAGGACTGTGACTTCATCTACAAGTCGAGTCCTGCGGGGCGTGGCGTCATCTCGACGTCACCCCCCTCGTGGGGTGGCCACGGTAGCTTCACGCTCCGCAACTGTCGCATCCAGAACGATACGTCGATTCAGACGATTCATGCCGACTCCGTCGACACAAGCGAAACTGACACGCCGTGGGGGATGACCCTCGAGAACGTCACTATCACAGGCCAGTGCTCCGAACAACCATTCGGCTCAGCAGTTGTCATCGGCGAAAATCGTAACGGGTCGAAAATCGTCGACAGCTGCATTTACCTTCCGAATGGAAACGTCGACGGTGTCCTCGTCGAGGGGGCCGAAGAGTGCTCGATAGCCAACTCTACTATCAACGTGAGCGGTACTCCGACGCGAACACGGGGAGGGAGTCTTTCACTTCAAAACGTGTCATACACGGAGGGGTGTGCGTTTAGGGACGCACTCTGAGGAAAGTATCATCGGTTCCTACGCATCTCGGTTTGGGTGGCTCCCTCGATGCCAGGGAGATTGACTGAACAGAAACCGAGAAGGCGATTACGAGACTTACTGCAGCCTCTGTGTTTGTTTTTCACGACGCTCTGCACCCACTGTGCTATCGGCATGGATAACGTCTTCGTCCGGTGTGCCGGTTCGTTCGTACCAGGAAATCGAAGTTCCGACATGTTCTCGGAGTCCACGATACGTGTACCCTAGTTCTGTCTGTGCTTTCGCCGAACTGTAGAACAGTTCACTCGTCGCGAGACGCGCCATCTCTGGACTGAACGGGAACACACGCATCCCGAGCAGTTCTCCGATACCTTTGCTGACCACACCCATCGCGAGGACGACCGGACGAGGGAGGGGAACTACGGGGCGGTAGCCGTTTGCTTCCTCGGCGATGATTGCCACTACCTCGCGATACGTGAGGTTCTGCCCGCCGAGTATGTAGTGTTCGCCGGCCTTTCCCCGCTCTGCAGCGAGACAAATTCCGTTCACGCAGTCGTCGACGCTGACGATGCTCGCACCACCCGGAAGGTACGCAACCAACTTCGGATCGGTGGCGAGTTTGATGAGACGGGCGGTGAACGTCGTGTCGCCGGGCCCGAACACAGACGTGGGGTGAACCGTTACGACATCGAGGCCTCGATCGACGTACTGGTGTACAATGCGTTCGGCTTCAGTCTTCGACTGCTGGTACGCACCGACCGCCGGCGCGAGGTCACGCTCGACAGCGACTCCTCGGGCGCGTCGGTTTCCGGCGGTACTCGTGAAGACGACGCGGTCGACGTCGGCGTCGAGGCTGGCGTTCAGTACCGTTCGAGTACCTTCCACGTTCACCTCGTGGACCGTCTCTGGGTCGGCAGAGGCGAGGCCGATACCGGCGAGGTGAAACACCACGTCAGGGTCTGAATCGGAGATAGCCGCTCGAACTGACGAATCGTCGAGGACGTCACCGGTGTGCCAGCTGATATCGAGCGTCTCGAGGCGACCGAGGTCAGAATTTTGGCGCCTGAGCGCGTGAACTGTCCAGTTTCGCTCGCATAACATCGTACAGAGGTGCTGGCCAAGGAAGCCTGTCGCCCCCGTAACGAACGCTGTTTTCCCCTCGATGTATTGGTTATTATCTTTCATTTTAGGTCTGATTCCCGAGCAGCTGTGGGGGGAACGCGTCGCCGCTCACACGCGTGTACAACTTGTACGCCTCTGTCACGAGGTGGTGCGGTTTGTCCGACTTTGGCCTCGGTCTAAACGGAAGTTCCGCTCTGACGTCCGCGAGGGAGACTCCTTCGACCAGACACTCGGCCGGTGCCCCTTGACTCAGAATCCGGAGATACTCTTCGCTTTCTGGATTGACGCCGAATAACGTGGCTACTGCGATATCGACGTCAACGACGCCCTCTCCGTCTAGTAGCAGACCCGTCGCGTTTGGAACTCCGGTGTACGTGTATATGGCGTCGACGACTGTCACTGGAACGTCGGTTGCTTTCGCCGCGACAGCGAGTTCGATGGCGGGTCTTTCTGCGACCGAACATGGCCTCGCGAGGTTCGCCACCGCTGCAGCAAACGGCGTCTTCAACCCGTATCGTGCGGTCGGTACGTTCACAATTGGATGGTCCCGCAGTGCTTTCGGCATCAACCCCGGGACACGCTGTCCGTTGACTGTCGCCGTGATATCGACCTGCTCTGCCTCGTCGAGTACTAGCGTCTCAACGTCCAACTCCTCGGCCAGGGATTCGTATCCAAGGTAGTTGGCACACTGCGTTCCAGTCGCGTGCCGCCCACTCGCGATGGCGATTGTGATGGATTCGATGCCAATCTCACGGAGTCCGTCGACCACTCCTGCGACCACTGCCGGGTGTGTCACCATGCCGGTTGTCGGGTGGTGCGGATAGTGTGAGTCGGGGAGAACCATGATTGACTCTCTCCCGGAGAGCTGAGCGCGGTAAGTCGTGATTCGGTCTCGAACCGTCTCGCGGACATCGTCGTGGCTGAGGGACGGTGGTCGGGTACCCCTGATGGGGCGTCGATCCGTCACTGCCGAACCCTCCAGAGTGGCTGTTCGGTACTCGCCGCGCTCGCCGCCTCGTACGCTGACTCTGCTAACTCGATGGTACGCCGACCAACCTCACCATCGACTGGCGGTTTTTCACCGGCACGGATTGCGCCGAAGAAATCATCGAGCGCTTCGTAGTGTGCCTGAAGATAGTACGTTGGACCGTAGTGGTTCGGATGTTCACCACGGAGTCGTTTGAACACGTTTTCTGTGGCTGAACGCGCGGCATTCGCGTAGAAGTTCTTCGGAACATAGTCCCGGTTATCGAGGACGCCAGCGACGCCATCGAGTCGGAACGACATGTTGATTTCCGGGAGTTCTTCCCATTGATACGACCCACAGTGCATGGTCACGACTGTCCCTGTCTCTTGAGAGCGAAGGAGAACGGTCGCGGCATCTTCGACTGGAATTGACAGTTGTGACCCGATATCTGCCGTTATGACTTCCAAATCACCGAAGAACCACTCGAGGACGTCGAAGAGGTGGACGCCAAGTTCGAGCAGAACGCCTCCCCCGGCGATTTCGGGGTTGAGTGGCCACGACGGCGGGGAATTTTCTACTGGTACTCGGTCGAACGGACCGCTGTTGACCCGTGAAATCGTAGCGTATGGGACGTGTCCGATCCTCCCGCTGTCGTACCTGTCTTTTAGTTGCTTTACGTCCGGCATGTAGCGGATGGTGTGGTCGACGCCCAGTGTGATATTCCCAGCCTCAGCGGCGGCGATCATGGCGTCTGCTTCCGAGACTGAGCGTGCGAATGGTTTTTCGACGAAGACGTCGCAACCGTTCGCTGCGGCCTGTTCGACGGCATCGCGGTGGAGAGACGGCGGGAGGGCAACGATGACGGCGTCGAGCGACTCCGATTCCAGCAACTCACCGTAGTCATCGTAACTGGTGGGTACTCCCCACTGATGGGCCAGTTCCCTATTCTCGGGGACTGCATCAGCAACGGCACTGACCTCGACGTCGCTCATTGCGAGCGCAGACTGAAGGTGAACCATCCCAATGTTCCCGATACCGAGGATGCCCACCGAAAGTGGGCGCTGTCGGCGGTTCTTACCTACTTTTGACACGTTAGTAATCCTCCATTTCAAACGTTCTTCCATCTGTTCGACTCCTGTGATTCTTCATCGAGTGAACTATCCGGTGACAAATACTTTGTTAACTGCTACATATCCGATTGCACGACAGGCCGCTAATCGACGGACTGACAAATCACTGCTAGAGGGTGGTCACACGAGTTGGGTGGTTGGCTGATAAGAGACGTATACCACGCTGTCTTGCTGCTCGTCTATCCTGCAATTCTCTGGAGGCGAAAGGCGGCGATGGTAGCATCTGGGTGAGTCAGCTTTCGAGGCGTGAAGGCTTTGAAGTACCCAGAACCCCTAATGCCCGGAGCAGGTCCCTCGGTGGGTTCCCTTGGCTGATTGAGTTCGGAGACTCGCGTCCAGCGGATCAAATCCACCGGATAGTTGTGTGCTATCCGAACGGTATGGCCATGGCGTGCATCTCGGGGGACGTCGTCGTATCGGCCACCGAAATTGACCACAGTGTCCGAAATGGTTGTTCTAGGCGCCTTGGGCGAAGTCGGACTGGCTCCCGTCTACTGATCGATGGGTGTTCGACCGTTCACCTTGCTGCTTGAGTACAAACCGGAGATGGAAGGTATCACGGTCAAGCAGGTGTCCGAGCGTGATACGTCGAAGTCGTGTTCGTGTTGTGGCGCAAGCGTGACGCGAACCGTGTTGAACGCGGGCTGTATGTGTGTGATGAGTGTGGAGCGGTGGCGAACGGTGCTGAGAACCTTCGGCAGAAAGTATCTCCGAATCCTTTCGAGGATAGGAGTAACGGCTGGTTGGCCCACCCATCATCGTTCTCGTTTGACAAGGGAACCGGTGCGTTCGCACCTCAAGAACAAGTAACGTCGTAAACCACAATATCTCAACTCAATCGGGAATCCTCGCGCTTTAGCGTGGGGTAAATATCAGGCGTCTGAGACGGAAAGCCAGATGTAGGTCGAACGGTATGCTGTCTCGACACTCGGGTCTTCTGGTGCGTCTCCTTTGTACAGGAAGTACGTGAGACGGAAGTTCTCACCGGTTAGTTGTGGTGTGAACGAATGCCGCGTTTGCCAGGTCTCACCGTCACCGATGGTCTCGGAGCGCTGACCGAGCTGTTGGCGCTCAACAACAGCCATCTCTCCATCTAAATTGAGGCGCTGTAACTCTGCGACCAAGGTGTATGTGGTCTCTTCTCCCTCGTAGTTGCTGACACTCACGTAGAGTTCTGTCGACTCGTCTGTCGACAGCGAGGAGGGATACCCGGACGCAACGTACTCGCCGGACGCGTCCTGTGTGAGCAGAGTGATGCTTGAGTACGCTTCGCCCCCGCTCGGGGTGAAGACCGTGTACCCCACACTCGCGACTGCAAAGACGACCGCGATTGCAAGGGCGACGTTCAATACCGAGTCGAATTTCGAGGGGCGATTGAACGACTCGGTGACCTCATTGTACCAGTACCGAAGCGGGATGTGGAATCTGTCGTTTGGATCTAGTCGAAGTCGCCTAAACTCTCCAACCGCGATTCCGACGACGATAATCGCTGAAAGGGAACTGAGAACAGTTGTGAGGTTCAACTCGAACCCACTCCAAAGGAGGACAAGCCCCGCAATTGGGAGAAGTGCGATGCTCATACCGAACGCGAGTGCGAGACGTTCAAGGACGCTGACGCCAGACCCCCTCCTGGTAGGTCGGAAGTCGGGACTGGTTCTCTCATGTTTTTCCTCTTTTCCTGGGTACAGTGCGAGCAGTAGCGAGTACCCCGGGAGGAACAGGAGAATCGGAACGCCAACCATTGTCCGGACGAGGGTGCCGGGTTGTAAGTACGCAAACACGTAACTCATAATGACAACTGTCATCACGATGGGGACGTCGAGTGAAAGTTCCCCGAGAGTACGGTTTAACAGACTTTTATTGTGTGAAGTGGAACCCATCAGTAGCTACATGTGTTGGCTAGGGGTGTTGTTATTGAGCTCCTCACTCACAGCTTTCGAGCGGTACATACGTACTAACCCTGTTCCTGTGCGTCTGCTTCTGCGTTGTCCCGTTCAGTTTTGAATGAGTCGGGGACGTCGAGTTCTATCCGCAAGTGTTCGTTCGAACGCTTGTCAAGGAGCATCGCACCGACGAGCGAAGCGACACCGACGGCAATTTTCGATATCGGACCGTACGGCGCCTGTGAGGTCTGTTTCCGGTCGGGACGGAATACACTGAGAAAGACGCTCACAGCGCCGAGAATGTAGAGGATCGCTGCGGGGTGGGCACGTCCCGAGAGGTACTTGGCGCGCAGGCGCCACAAGAAGTTCTTCAGGAGGAGGTACGAGAGGCCCGGGACGAAACTCGAGTACCTGATGCCGCTTTCTTCGTCACCGTACCGGGCGTACATCGGCACTGTCGCGACTCGTTTCCCCGCGACGTTCAACTTCACGAGGAGGTCGTTCAGGAACCCGTACTGGTCGTACAGACGGTCGAAGTCGAGGTCTTCGAGGGTCTCTGCCGAGATTGCCGTGTACCCGTTCTGTGGGTCGCGGATGTGCCAGTAGCCACTGGCGATGCGTGTCAGTCCCGACAGGAGACCGTTTCCGAACAACCGCCACGGGGGCATCCCACGCCAGTACAACGGCCCGGCCAATCGGTCACCGACTGCGTAATCTGCGGTTCCGTAGACGACTGGGTCGATGATGTGTGTGAGGATATCGGGGTCCATCTGGCCATCTCCGTCCATCACGACGATGATGTCGATATCGTCTTCGAGCGCGTGCCGATAGCCGGTTTTGACCGCAGCGCCACGGCCGCGATTAGCCGGGTGACGAATCGGGACGACCCGCATTTCCGGCGAAACGCCACCGTCTGCGGAGATTAACTTGACACCGTCTTCTGTGTATGCGTTTGCTGCTCGGTTGTTTGCTCGTGCTGCGTGGGTCTTGATTTCCTCCCACGTCCCGTCGCTCGAATGGTCGTCGACGACGTAAGTCCGATCGACTAGTGCTGGAATCGTGTCGATGACTGCTCCAACTAATCGCTCTTCGTTGTAGGCGGGGACGACGACTCCGACGGTCTTACCGTGATACATCGTGGCCCTCCTGTAATCGTGGGTAGGTACGTCGAATATCAGTCAGCGAGGGACTCGCTGACTCGAGGGGCTGTGTTCGTAGTGACATCGATACTTCCGCCTCTCTATTGGACTGTCGGATGCTTTGTTAATCACGACAAACAGCAAATGAATTTCTACTATCTGGAATATTTATATATAAATGTCTGTATACTACGTTCTCAATTAGTTGATTGTATAGTAAACCAATCAGTTAATTCAGAATGTACTTAACTCTGATACATATTATTTCTGAACTATCACGACATTTCCTACACGATTCCTGAGTGGTCACAACCCGCGAAAATCTTGAAAATTCCAAAATAGAGTAGTAACTATGACAGTTTCGAAACCAGATGTCGACACGTAACGATGTAGAACGGCGTTCGTAACAGCGTTGGCCAGTTGGTCAGTTGGTCAGTTGGTCAGTTGGTCAGTTGGTCTTTCGACTCCGTACGAACGCTCCCTTCGCAGTACTCAGCAACCGGAGTGTGACCACTTTCGAGACGAAGATGTGGTAGACGAAATGGACGAACGGCAACGGGTCGTCGAGGCGGACGAAATCGAACCGTGGTTCGGAGATCATCGACGAAACGACTTCTTTCACGGCCGACGCGAGTGATGGACGCGGAACGAACGGGGACTCGTCTTTGACGACACTCGCCAAGTAGCCAAGTTCTCCCCAGAGGAAGTGACTTCCCACACCGAGTTCGTATTTGGGTTCGACGCGCTCTTTCTGCCCCGTCGCCTGTAACCAGTAGTAGTACGGGAAGTCGGCACCGGCGCGAACCGTCGACGGCATCGACTGCCAGATTCGTGGATTGAGTTCAATCGGTTTGAACTCTCCCGTCTCTGCGTCTTTGACGTACTCGATGCACGCGAGGCCGTGCCAGTTCATGTGTTCGAGGAGTTTCCGTCCGACTGCTTCGAGCTCTGGAATATAGACGGACGAGCGGTAGACGCCGCCGCCACCGGTGTACGAGTTCCCGCGAATCTGTCGGTGTTGGAAGGTTGCGACCGGTACGCCGTGGTCGTAGAGTGCGGCAAACATGTACTTTCCCGCGGACGGGACGTACTCTTGGACGATTGGGTCGTGTTTCATCTCGCGAGTAATTTCGTCGCGGTCCAGGACATCTCCGGGTTTGACGTGGTGGAGTCCCTTGATGATGTCGTACTCACCCGGGCCGTATCCTTCGACGTACTCACCGACGAGTACGTTGAACCGCGCCTTGATGATTGCCGGTGTGTCGAACTCCTCCACGTCACTGAGCAGTCGTGTGCGCGGCATCGGAACGCCCGCCGCCTGTGCGGCATCGAAGAGTCGGATTCTATCGTGTGCCTCGTGCAGCGTCTCGAACGGTTGGACGACCAAGTCGACGTACTCGTCGAACTCGTCGTAGTACTTCGAAAGGACGTACCCATCTTCGACACGGGTTGGGACGATCGTCTTCACGTCTGGTCGGGCGGCAATCTCCACGAGTGCGTCTTTGTAGGCGACTAGGTCGTCTCTTGGTGCTGGGACTCGAACGACCTCGTCACAATACCGTGACGACCCGACGGGTGCATCGTCGTATTCTGATGCGAGAATCGTGTAGATGCCTTTCTCACCCAACGACCGTGTCGTCGCGTAATTTCCCGTCGTAATGAGGACAGACCCATCGCTTTTCCTTCGTGTCGCCATGAATGACACGACGATGTGAACGTGATTTAGTATAGGTCTGCTAACCTGTGTGTCGTAGATAAGTGACGCTTATCTGAGCTTGTACGGCCCTCAGAACGGTACTGGAACCCGATTTCGACTTCCATCGTCACGGAGGACGGATACTCTTCGAGGAAAACTGTTCCACTGCACCGCCACGACCTCGTCTTTTCAAAATACCGGTTTGAGCACTTTAGAATCGGGTTCTGGGGTGTGTAATGCCTGTCGACGCGAGTATAAAAAATATGATATTTAGAAAGCGGTTATCGAGGATATATCAATCATAACGAACCGCTCAGGACTCTTAGGTTGGGACGGTTGACGTAGTGAGACCAGACTCGTGACCGAGCGTGTCTCACGTACGTTCTAGTGCAAGATGCAACGACGGGACTATCTCAAGTACGGTGGCGCGGTTGGCCTCGCTGCGGGGCTGGCTGGGTGTCTGAATCGGTTGCCCTTCTTCGAAGGGCCTCCCGAGGACGACGACAGGACGACTGACGAGTATACGCCTCCCGAATTGGAGTCGTCTCCCCTGGACCGATACGGAAACGTCGTCAATCTGGTCGACGCCGGTGGTGACCCATCCGGCAGAGAGACGATAAACGACGTCCTCCAACGCGTCGTCGAGGACGACACTGCTGTCGTGTTCCCCGACGGACGATACAAACTCGACCAGTTCGAACTCGAATCGGTCTCGAACTTCGCGTTCGTGGCAGCGGACGGAGCGACACCGACATTCGTCCCCAACCACCCTGCACACGAGTTGGAAGACAACCTGTTCATTCGACTCGAAGGTATCAGCGACTTTCTCTTCGAGGGGTTCGAATTCGATTACACGGCCGATGGATTCGGTGGGTCGATTCACATCATCGCCGACGGGGACTTCACCGTTCGAGATATCCGCGTTCGAGGGAAGATGCCCGACGAGGAGAGACCGAACAATCCCGCGATGTTCAGGTTCGAGGTACTCGACAGACAGTCGAGTGCACTCGTCGAGAGACTCATCGCCCGCGATGGCGGCCACGAGGGTGGAAACGCCGTCGGTGTGTACGTCGGAAGTGCCCACGCCGGGTCGATGACGTTCCGAGACTGCGTCATCGAGAACTTCCCGAACAACGGACTGTACGCGTCATCGCCCGGACGGCCCGAAGAGTCGATAAACGGTGCGGATGGTATCGTCCACGTGGAGGGCGGTCTGTTCAAGAACAACAACATCGCGAACGTCCGTATCGGGACGACAGGTTCGACTGTTCGAGGTGCGACCATCGTTGTCAATGAGGTACCACCGAGTCCACCGGGTGCACTCAACGCGAGAGGACTCAGACTTCGCGGCAAGTCCGACCAACTCGTCGAGGACTGCCTCATCTACATCGGGAAAGAGGCGGGCGAAGGATTTGGGGCGCTGGTGCTCCACTCCGACACCGGTCGTGCGACCATCCGAAACACGACTATCAGGGTCGACAGGGACGACACGTACGCGATTCACGCACTCGACCCAGATTCTTCCGCTGGCCCGTTTGGCTCGACGTTCGAGAACGTCCGAATCGTCGGGAGTGCCGGGTTTGGACACGCCGTCTCGATAAACGGCCGAGACGGGACGACGTTCAAAGGATGCGAGGTGAACCAGACGGGACGCGAACGGAACGGGTTTAGGTTCGAGAATTCGAACGGGTGCAAACTCACTGACTCGGTCATCAAAGTAACCGGCGAAGCAGTCGAAACAGTCAATTCGTCGCTCTCGACGGTGAACCTCACAATCGAGTTACCGTAGGGGTCGGAAGACGTAGTACGGGAGCCCACAGTGCTCACCGAAACCGACGACAGACGCTCTGGATGTGGGTCGTTCAGTACCGAGTTGGCGTGTCTTTCTCGGCAGATAAATCCGGGTGCGACCCGAACACTTCTGGGTCGCTGTTGATTTTATCCATCCACTGTGTGTGACGAACGACGACCACGACTGGGATGGATTCGACTCCCAGTATTTTGGCGATAGACAACCGGTGGCGACCGTCGACCATCAAAAACTCACCGTCGCGACCGATGTCGACGAGAATCTCGCTTCGAAGGGTATCGAGGTAATCTTTCGGCGGTTCTTCACCACGCTGTTGCAGTTCCCGTTGTGAGAGGAACCCGTCCGTCTGGATACGTTCGTACAGTGAATCGAGGTACGCACATCGCTCTCGAACGTCTTCACAGGTCAGTGACCCGTGCCACGCACGCGTATCGGACTCCTCGATGAGTTCGCACATACGCTGAACGAACTGGGTGTCTTCCCACGCGACTCCGTTCGTGAAGTGTTCTTTCATCGAGCGGTAGAGGACTGTCTCTTCGAGGGCGTTTGCAAACGTGATCTCCAGTTCCTTGTCTTCGAGTGGGCCTCGATATGGCTCGATGTCCCAGTCACCGTCCTGAACCGTGCCGATTTCGTACATCGCGTTCTCCCAGAGAGCACTCCCTCGCCCACTGAATCGGGATATCTTCGCAGGGTCGACGTACCGAAGTGCGAACGGATTCGTCGGGTGTTCGTAGTGGCTTACGTCGGTGTCTAAGATTCGGTCGTGGAACGATTCGGTCCGTCGCCAGTACGACGGCGAGCGAGAATCAGCGAGGGCGCGGATGAGGAAGTGCTCTGTCCCTATCGCGATGAGGTATCTAAGCCCCCACTCACGATAGATGGTTCCCGCTGACCGAAGCATGGTTCACAATATACCTCTATATATTGATTGTTATACTCCTGCGAATCGGGTCCACTCACCCTCACTGCCGAGATAGTGATGGTTAATTGTAGACTTAGTTGATACCAAACGTAAAATCGCACCAGATGCTCGGCGAACGCTTCGGTAGCAGGGAACAGACGAAAAGGACGACGAGAGGGACTCAGACGACTCGCGACTGGACCGAGTTCAGTCGCCACTTCGGTCTTGGTCTTCTCGCTCGTTCCACCGAGTGTCTTCGGTGACACTCAGGTCACGGTTGAGGCGCGTCTCCCATAACATGGCGACGAGGAGTGACACACTCCCGGCGAGTACGCCGGTAAGAGCACGGCCACTATCTGAATCGTCGTCTCTCGAGACGAGCAGATTTCGCACGAATTGTGAGACACCGCCGAGCACTCCTGCTGCACCGGTGAGATAGAAGAGTGGTACTGGATTGCTCCTGTCGCGACGGACCGTCGCAGAGAGTCGCCAGAGGAAGGTCCGGAGCAGCATCGCAGAGACGCGCGGGATGTAGGTTTGATACCGAATGTGGCTCTTTTCGTCGCCGTAGACGCTCCGAACCGGAACGTCGGCGACACGAAGACGCTCGACGTTGAGTTTCGCCAATAGGTCGTTACAGTACCCGTAGAACTCGTACATGTCCTCGATTGGCGCTCGTTCGAGTGCGTCGAGTGAGATGGCGGTATACCCGTTTTGTGGGTCACTGATACCCCAGTACCCACTCGCGATTTTGGTCAGGAACGTGAGGATGACGTTACCGACGTATCGGAACGGTGGCATGGAACGCCGGTTCTCGGGCCTGCTGAGACGATTGGCTTTCACGTAGTCTGCACGCCCATCGACTATCGGGTCGAGGAGGTTCGGTAAGCGGTCTGGGTCCATCTGGCCGTCACCTCCCATCACGGCGGTGATGTCTATCTCGTCGTCACGCGCACGGAGGTACCCAGTCTTGATGGCACCGCCGACACCACGGTTCTCGACGTGACGGATGGGGACGATACGTTGGTCGAACTGGACGACGCTCCCGTCTGCTGACTCGGTGACTGTCGTCGCGTGTGCCTGTATCTCTTCCCAGGTACTGTCTGTAGACCCATCGTCGACGACGTACACTCGGTCGACGTACGACGGGACGCTTTCCAAGACTTCGCCGATGAAGCCTGCTTCGTTGTATGCCGGAATGACGACGCTGATTGTGTTCTCTTTGTACATGGATTTCTTGGATGTATGACGTGCGTATGTTACGACACTGATACACGGAGTCGGAGGTCACGATACGCGTTCTCTCGAGTCGGTTCTGCCGGTGGTTCGTCGACGTACAGGAGGTAGACGAGTTCGAGGTTTTCACCGGTGATTCCGTCTGGGGTAACCGTGTGTTCGACGACGTCCGTCTCACCTGCCGCGACGCTCGATTGGAACTGAGAAATCTGCTCGCGTTCGATTAGCGTTCCGGACGCGTCCACTCGCTGGAGGAGGACGACGACTGTGTAATCACGAGAACCGTCTTCGTGGTTCTCGATGCCGACGGCGAGTTCAGTTGGCTCTCCGGCGGTGAGTGCCTCGGGATAGTCGTTGGCGACGAACTCACCAGTCTCGCTCTCGGTGAGGAGATAGAACTCGGTGAATGGTTCGCCAGCGGTCGGTTCAGCAGCGGTCAGCGCGTACCCCGTCGCCGAGAGCGCGAAGACGACCCCCACGACGATTGCGACGTTCAGGAGCGTTTGGCCTCGCGTCGCCCCACGAATGTGGACCGACGGAAGGGTCACAGAAAACCGTTCTGTCGGCGTAACTGCACGCCGCCGCCAGAGCGCAACGAGCGAGAAGACAATAGTCAAGGCACTCACGGTGACGAGCGTCGGGACCGGGCTGATGCCGAACGCCGTGAAGTTCAGAACGTACGCGACCATCGCCACGATGGCCACGCTCGATGCGACCGACAGTCCGAGTCGCGTGTACACGTCGATACTTCGCCCCGCCCACCTGCTTGCCGACGCCTGAGTTCCATCTGTCACCGTGGGTGGGACGTCAGACTTCGTGTAGACGGCCGAAACCAACGCATAACCAGGGAGAAAGACGAGCAACGGAATCCCGAAGAGCAGGCGTGGAACCGTTCCGCTCGTCGTCGGAAGTGACAACACGGCCACGGCCACGGCCGTCAGCAACATCACCCCTGCAAGGTCTCTCGGGATTCTCTCTTGGGACGCGGTGGGCGAATCTCCAATCACGGTCTTACTATCTCTACCCGTGGTGAGGACATTGTTATTCAGCGGGTATCCCGTCACGAGGTCGCATAACCGCCTCTCTCCGTGACTTTCTGTCGTTCCTGCCGTTCGAGAAAACCGCCTTGAACGCACGAACCATTCCCGCCTCGTGCTCTGCCTCCGACGCTCGACAAGAATCTGCTCGGTAGCGACCGTCCTCCGGCCTTGTTTCTGGCAGCGAATCGAAACGCACTCGGTCGATTCCCCGGTGGGTCTCACTCAGCCGTCGGTCGTCGGCGTTCGACACATGTGTACGTCGCCGTTGTCGTAGAACTTCTCGCCGTCTTCTGGGCACAGCAGTGACTGCGGCACGTCGTACGTCCCCGAACTGTCGGGGCCCGTCTCGAACAACGTCGCCCCGTCAGACTGCAACGGTCGATAGACGATGACGCCTGTCGTCGCGAGTGACCCATCCTCGGCAAACCGAATCGTCTCGGCCTCGTAACTCCCAGACCGCGGGAACACCGTCTTGTACGGGTGGTCGGTGTAGACCAGACCGCCTGCCGCGGGGTCGATTTCGCCTGCGGTATAGACCGCAGCGAGTTCTGATTCGGTGTACGCGTAGCGGATGTTGTGGTCCGGGAAGACGGGGTTATCCTCTGTCGCACCCTGAGCCATCAGCATCGTGCCCGGGAAGACGAGGGCGAATATCACGAGTCCGACGACGATTCGCCGCCCAGTCACGCGGTGAGCGAGGTACGAGAGGCCCAACGTCCCGACGATGGCCATCGGCGCGTACATGAACGCATACCAGCGACTCGGGATGAACGTCCGAATCCCGAACAACGGGAGGAGGAACGTGAACACCATCATGATTGCCGTCACGGCGACGAGCACGAGTCCCGCTTCTCGGCGACTCCGCAGGTGGAGGACCACGAGCGACCCCACGATGGTCAAGAAGAACAGGATGAAGTAGCCCATCCCGTCGAAATACGCGACGTACTGGGCCATTGAACCGGTGGCACTGGGCGTCGCCACCGATGGGGGCGAAGACGAGTCGATGAGGTTCAAGAACCCTGCCGACTGTGAGACGGTGAATTCGAGCAGTCGCGGCATGAACTCGATGAACGTCGAGTCGGCGAACGGCGTGACACTCCAGTTGACGACGAGGATACCCGCGTAGAGGGTCGTCACAGCGGTGAGACTCCACGAGTCGACTGCTTCCTCGCTGACTGGGCGATTCTGTTCTCCGAAGATTGTCTGGCCGTGACCGAACTTGAACAGCAGTTGGACGGTCGTGGCGACGCCGAGGAGGACGAGTGCGATGAACGCCGACACCTGATGGGTGAAGATAATCGCGACGCTGAAAAAGAGCATCATCCCGTAGTCTCTCAGGCGGGCCGGGACCGACAGCATTCGAATCGTGTAGTACACGATGGCGACGAAGAACACGAGACCGAGACTCGTCGGGATGATATTGATGCCCCACCGAACGACGTGGTCGGCGACGGCGTACAGGGCCACTGCGACGACGGCCCACCGTTCACCGACGAAAAATCGACTTGCGCCGAATATCGTGACCGTGAACAGCGTCATGACGACACCGACAGAGAGGAACAGGGCATCGCGGAGTGAGACACCGAGCCACTGTGCAGTCGTGGCCACGAGGATGTGGTACAGCGGTGCGGAGTAGTACTTCACCTCCGCCAACGGGTCGAGCGACTGACTCTCGAAAATCGGCTGGGTGTACAGCGTGATGTGGGTCCAGCTATCGACGCCGACGAACCCCGGTGTCGTGTAGAGCGACGCGAATCGGACGACCACCGAGAGGGCGAGTATCTGTGCGAGGACGATACCCGGGCTGAACGCTTCGTCTGTGACGAAGAAGAGTTGGACGAGAATCACCGCGGCCAGTGCCGACGCGAGGAGCAAGAACGGGACCGTGCGGGCGTGTGCTTGCTGGGCGATGAGCACGAGCGTCCCGAGACCGAAGACGAAGGCGACGGTCGAGGCCTTCGAGAGCGAGGCCGAGATAGACGGCAGTTCAGTCGCAGAATCGTACTGCCACCTGACGACGAGGTACGAGAGGCAGGCTAACCCCAGTGAAACGGGAATCGCGGTGATGAACGGTTCTGACGAGAGCGTCCGAAGCGGGAGGAGGATAATCGCCAGTACGAGACCGACGATTGCGGCGTTGACGTCGACGCTGTTCTTCTTGAATACTGATGCGTTTAACACTCTCACGACACTGTCACCTCTTGTTTCGGTTCGAGAACGTGCTCGTACACCGAGACGATATTTTCGGCCATCTGGTCGAGACCGAACTCGACCATCGCCTCTCGACTATTCGGCCGCCCGTCTCGTTCTAAGATGTCGCAGAGGGCCATAACGAGTTCGTCGTCCGACGTGGCAACGTACGACCCCGTCCGCTCACTGAGATACGACCGCACGTCGCCGACGTCGGTACTCACCACCGGGAGGTTGCAGGCTAACGCTTCTTTCACTGCGTTCGGGGACCCCTCCCAACGGGACGTGAGCAACATCGCGTCTGCCGCACTCATGTACACCGGGATTCGTTCGTGTGGCTCTCCAGAAACTGTCTGGAGCGTCACCGGGTTTCCGAGTCGCTCTTGGACGGTCTCGACGATGCGAACTGCCCGCGGGTAATCTTTCACCTCCCGCGATGGTGCGTAGGGGAACAACACGTGATGGTGCTGGTCGTCCCACCCCAACTCTGCTCGCGCCTCGGTCTGGGGGAGTGGTTCGAACAGGTCCATGTCGATGCCGTGCGGGATGACCACGGACTTGGTATCGAGTGCGTCGGCCATCTGCTCGGACATGACGATTACCGCATCGAACTCGCGGCTACACCAGTCACTGACGGAGCCATACTTCCCCCACACGTCTGACCCCCACAGAGAGAGGACGATTGGTCGGGTCGGTTGGGCGATGGCCGCCGGGGCGGTGAGGCCGTAGTTCGCGTGCACGAGGTCGTACGGTCCGTCGAGGGATTCACGAAGGACACGCCCGTAAAACCGGACGTAATCGCGAAGCGACCTCGCTCCGGACGGCGGTTTTGGGACAGTCACTACGTGACAATCGACGCCGTGTCGTTCGAGCGCAGCGACCTGCTGTTCGAAGAAAGGTCGTCGAGTGGTCACCAATTGCAGAGTTCGAATCATGATGTTGTGCCGCATACGGTGGCAAACGGGGTGCTCGCGACGACAGTCACGGACCACAGTGGCCACGAAATATCTGCCAGTGACCCCTGTAGTGAGTGAATCTTCCACGTCTCGTGACTGTGGGGAGCGTTGGTAGAGTGACGGTGCTCTGGGACTATTGTTAATCTCAGGCTATTTCTGAGAATGTGCGTCTAACGAGAACCACAGGCGTCCGCTTCTGGCAACTCTCCTCGTCAGAGTCTCGTGATAATTTCGTCGTAGATTCGCGAGACGAGAGGACGCCGTTTCGACTGGTGAATCGCGGCCTGTTCTTCGACCAGTTCGAGCATCGACGCCGTCACGTCTCCCTGCTCGGACAGGAGAGTGTCTCGCTTCTCCTCCCAATCGCTCGCATTCGACTCGGTCAGTAGTTCTTCGACTTTCTCGAAGACGCTGTCCTCGTCGGCGAACGAGAACATGAGTCCGTAGTCTTCGAGCGTGAGGAAGTTGCTGATGTCACCCTTTCCGACCATCGAGTTCACTCGTATCGCGGGTGTTCCGAGGAGGGCCGCTTCCGTGGGCATCGTCTCGGAGTCGCCGACGTAGAGGGTGGCGTAGTACAACAGGTCGTGAATCATGTGTGGCGGAACCGTTAGCTTGTACTGCTCGAACTCCGGGGGAAGTGGGGCTTCGCTGGTGATGTACACGTCACCGTGCTCGGCGAGATACGAGACAAGTTCGCGTTTCCCCTCGACTGACAGGCCGGTGTTTCCGACGTCGTGGAACGCTTGCCACCCGGCGAACCGGAGGACGAAGTACGGGTTCTCTGGGTCGACACCGTACTCACGGAGCGATTCAGGGTCGGGGGTGAACCAATTCGGGTGCAGGTACGACAACTCCTGGAACCCGACGGAAACTTGCTTCTCTTCGGGAACGGGAATCGAGAAGTCCGGGGGCACACAGATTTTGTCGACGAACGGGCACGTGACTGCGTGATACACCCGTTCTAAGGTCTCGGGCTTGAGCTTCGTATCTTGATAGATGAGATTTCGGCACCCGAGGAGCGTCGATACGTGGACGACCGACGGGTTGAGACGACTCACGATGACGTCGGGGTCGAATCGACGGGCGTACTGGAGCATTCGAACTTCCCGAATGCCCCACTCCCCGACGAGCGAAGCGGGACCAAACCGATTCCACTCGGACGACAGCGGTGTGTGGTCGATACCGTACTCGTCGAGTAACGTCGTCGTCATCTCTTTTTCTCGTGACGTGACGTGGACGGTGTGGCCTCGTTCTTTCAGTTCTCGAATCGCGTTCTTGAACAGGTGTACCTGTGCTGGGTGGTTGATGTCGAATAGAACTCTCATGTCCTTCCTGTGGGTGGAGCGTGTGCGTAACCGTCACAGACTGTACTTCCACGCGTCATCTACTATCTAGGGTGTCTCTACCCAGTTTTTGTTATGAATCGTGTACCGGCTCGGATTCGGGGATTTTGACTCCAGCGACCGGAACGACACCGCTCGTCACGCTGGAGAATTTCTCACGCAGTGACGCGTCTCGGGCGGTATCGGCCGTATAACAAACCGCTCACTCGCCGACGTGTTCACCGATGGGCTCTGTGGTTATCTCGCTCGACGCGGAACTCGGATGGGGATATCTCGACTTCGAGGACCCACCCGACCGTGTCGAGTACGCGCGGTCCGGGTGGACGGCACTCGTCGACCTCTTCGACGAGTTCGACGTGCCCGCCACCTGGGCAATCGTTGGACACCTCTTCTTGGACGACTGCGACGGACGCCACAGTGCACACCCCGCCCCTGATGGATGGTTCGAGAAAGAGACCGGAATCTGGCGGTCTCGTCCAGACCTTCGCTTCGGGCGTGACCTCGTCGACGCCGTTCGGACGTCGAACGCCAACCACGAGATTGGATGCCACTCGTACTCGCATCCACAGTTCGGCCGCATCGACCACGCGTTTGCCGACGCGGAGATTCGCGCGTGTGTCGATATCGCGAGCGACTACGGTCTCGAACTCGACTCGTTCGTCTACCCCCGCAACGACGTCGGTCACCGAGACGTCCTCGCGAAGTACGGGTTCTCGTGTTACCGTGGTCCATCACCCGTGTTTCGCGATACGCCGCTCCCGAAGGGCGTGCACACACTCGTCGATGGCGTCTATGCTCCCGGCCAGTCGTTGCTCGTCACTCCCTCTATCGACGAATACGGGTTAGTCGATATCCCGGCGTCACTGTACCTCTTCAGTTTCGAGGGCGTAGCACTCGAAATTGCGAACCGACTCGTCGGCGACCCGGTGGTACGGCAGGCCAAACGCGGCATCGACCAGGCCGCGAGAGAGGGCGGTGTCTTCCACATGTGGCTCCACCCGAACAACCTCCACACTGACTACAGCGTAGAACGCATCCGACGCATCTTGGCGTACCTAGCCGACGTCAGAGCCGAGACGGACCTCGTCGTCGAGACGATGGGCGAGGTTGCTCGCAGGACGCTCGCCCAGTCTCCTGTTCGTCCTACTTGACTCGTTTCGGACGTGACCGTGGCGACTGATGCTGCCTCAGGCCGTCACTGAAAGACGCTGATTCGCTTGACGACGTCGACCCGTGAGAGTGGGTACTCGTCACGTGGCCGTGGTGGAATTCGCATCCCGTAGATGAACCCAATCCAGAGCAGTGCGTATCCGAACGTCAACCGAAACGCTTCGCTGCTCCCGCGTTCCCTGGTCAAGAACGCGAAGAAGAGTCCCGTCGCGAGTAGCCACCCACCCGTCGCGAGTGGTGAGAGCGCAACACTCACGCCCCCCGCTGCGAACCAACTTCCAATCAGCACTTTGTATCTCAGTCGCAGGAGGTGCATTGCCAACAACCGAGGGCGTGACGCCGACTTTCGGAGCGTCTGACCGACGCCTTCGACGTATCCGCTCCGCCATCGGCGTCTAATCTCCCGCGTTCCCTTCGCAACCGGGTGCGACGCAGCGACGCTCGGGAGTCGGTAGAGTTCCCCGCTGTCGAGGACGAGTCGGAAGCCGAGGTCGATGTCTTCGAGCGACTTTTGGAACGGGTCGAACCCACCGACAGCGGTCACCGCGGACGTGTCGTAGAGTGCGACGCCTCGTATCGCGTTGACGCGTTGTGGTGTGGACGTGTCTCCACGAACGTTGAGGTGGCCGTCGACGCCGACGACGCCGTCGTTCGTGTGGAGGAAGTCGTAGGCGTCTGATAGCCACTCGGGTTCGAGGTACATGTCGCCGTCGACGTACAGAATCGTGTCTCCGTTTGCCCACTGTGTCCCGACGTAGCGACCTGCCGACGGCGTCCTGTCGACTTCGTCTGGCAACGTGAGGATGGTTATGGGGAACGATTTAGCGATATCGACCGTACGGTCGGTCGAATTCGAGTCGACGAGGATTACCTCGAAGGTGCCCACGTCGCGACACGATTCGAACACTGATTCGAGGCACCGCTCGATTCGTGCCTCTTCGTTGAACGTGACGACGACGACAGAGAGGTCCGGTTTCTCGGACGGACCGCTATCGCCTCGGTCGTCTGAATCGTTTGTTTGGAGGGTGACTATTGGGGCCATGGGTTGTGTACGTGGTGCGGTCGAAAGAGGGGAAGAAGACCGAGTGGCGTCATTGGTTCTGGTAGTACATTCCCCCGGTTCCACTATTGTTACTCTGCGCCAACCGGTCGCGTTTCCGGCGTTACTCACGTCGAATTCTGGGAGAAATGGGTCCTGAAATGGCTTTCCTGTGGAGTGTTGTATCGGTAATTCGTCACGACACACCGTCGCACCCGTTCGACAGAGAGAATCGGGAAGCAGCAGGGGACCACACTCTCCGGTCTCCGAACGACTTCTCTCCAGTCTGGTCGCAACACCGACACGTGTTCAGAGAACCAACAGCCGTCGGGTCGTTTTGGCTCATAGGTTCACTATAACAAAGCACGTTTCAGTGCTGTATGTATCCATATGGATGACCGGACGCAGTCGTCGCTCACGACCCTTCTTATCGGTCTCGACGCGGCCTGCATCGAGGTACTAGACCCACTGTTCGAGGACGATTCACTCCCGAACTTGCAGCGACTCTTCGAAGAGGGGGTGTACGGACCGCTCGAATCGCAGGTCCCCCCGTGGACTGCCAGCGCGTGGCCGTCACTGTATACCGGTGTAAACCCCGGAAAACACGGCGTATTCGGATTTCTCTCTTTCGACGGCTACGATGCAGACGTGGTAAACGCGACCGACGTTCGCCAGCGGACCCTGTGGGAACTCCTCGACTATCACGGCCTCCGAAGTGTCGTGGTCAACGTCCCGGTGACTGCTCCCCCGAGGCCGTTCGACGGAGCACTCATCCCTGGGTACGTCGGCCCCGAAGACCCACCCTGTCATCCTGCTGGACTCCTCGACGACGTTCGGGCAGAAATCGGCGAGTACAGAGTCTACCCCAACGACCCGGAGGGCCGGGGAGACGACGCGTATCTCGAACTCATTCGGATGCGCGGGGACGCCTTCAGATACCTCGCCGACCGGTTCGACCCGGACTTCGGTTTCGTCGAGTTCCAACAGACGGACACCGTCTTCCACGAACGACCCGGTGACCTCGAACTCGTCCACGCCGTGTACGAAGCGGTGGACGAGCAAATCGGCTTGATTCTCGAGGCGACGTCGCCCGAGAACGTCTTCGTCGTGAGCGACCACGGAATGGGACAGTACGACAAATACGAATTCCGCGTCAACGAGTTCCTCCGAGACGAGGGATACGTGTCTGTCCGACACGGTGGGTCGGGGATGCCTTCGT
Source organism: Haloferax litoreum (assembly GCF_009674605.1). Classification (NCBI taxonomy): domain Archaea; kingdom Methanobacteriati; phylum Methanobacteriota; class Halobacteria; order Halobacteriales; family Haloferacaceae; genus Haloferax; species Haloferax litoreum. Next base: position 102,314 of record NZ_WKJO01000003.1, on the reverse strand, counting down.
GGGTCTCGATACAAAAACGCGGCCTCGAGAAGGGGCAGTTCGAAGCAGACGACGACGCGTCGCTGGACGTGATGAACTCGGCGATGACTGTCGCCGCACGGTTTGGTCTGACGACCCAGCGAATCACGAGTGTCCTTCAGAAACTCGGACTCGCCGAGTACGTCGCTCGCGTCGTCCCTACGGACGTCAAGCGAGCGGGGACCACACAGGTGGACTTCCCATCTTCGCGCGCGTACATGCGAGACCTGATCGAACTCGGGATTCGAATCAACCTCGAAGGGAGGGAACCCGACGGAAGGGTTCCACAGGACGCGTACGAAGACGTTCGCCGCGAGTTAATTTCCGCCCTGAAGGCCGTCGAGACGCCGGACGGTGAACTCCTCTTCGAGGATGTCGCCCCCCGGGAGGAGTATTTCCACGGCCCTGAAGCGCACAACGCGGTCGATATCGTCCTCGTCCCGTCGAACTACGACCACTACCTGAGTGCCCAACTGTACGGCGAGCAGTTCGGCGACCCGACAGAGTCGTGGAATCACAAGCGCTGGGGAGTGGTTGCGGCGTCTGGTCCGGCTATCGACTCGCACGCACCACTTGGTGATGCGCACCTGTTCGACGTCACACCGACGATTCTCGCGACGTACGGCCTCCCACCCGACGAAGAGATGGACGGCAACCCGCTCCCCATCGTCGACGCGCAGACACCGATTAGGTATCCTCCGTTCGAACCGGTCGAACGGGTGGAGACGAACGACACCGAGGTGGAAGACCGCCTCGCGAACCTTGGCTATCTGGAGTAATCCCCAATGAGTACCCTCGACGTACACGTATACAGCAGCATCGACGCAGTATCCGAAGGACAATGGAACAACGTTGTCACGCAGTCAGACCAAGGCAGTGTGTTTCACCGCCACGAGTGGTTACGGGCCGTCGAAGACACACTCCCGTACACACCACGTCACGTCGTCGTGACGAAGAGTGGAAACCCAATCGCGGTGTTCCCCAACTTCGTGACCGACATCGACCTTCCGACGGGGGCGGCGTTGGTCGAAAACCTCGGATTCGTTCCGAACTTTTTGAGCGAAGCAGCCTCCACGTCACGATTGTTCGAGGAACAACCGCTCAAGCGGTTGATATCGGCGACCCCGGGATACGGTGGCCCCGTCGTCACCACGGACGAAACCGAGTCGCTCGACTTGATGTTCGATACACTCGCGCGGGTGAACGGCCGCAACATCCTCTTCCACACGATAAAGGCCAAAGACCCGAGTTACATGCGATACGGAAAGTACCTCGCGAAGCACGGGTACGAACCGAAACTGACCGACTGCCGGTTCGAGTTGCACCTCACCGACGAGTGGGAGGACATCGAACGGCGGATGGACAAAGAGCGACGAAAGTCGCTTCGGAAGGCACACGAGAACGACGTCTCCGTCCACGAGGCAGAACTGACGGCGGCGGAAATCACTGCCACACACGAGGCGTACATCGAGAACATGGAGCGTGTTCGCGGTCACACCTACCCACTTTCGTTCTTCGAAACCGTCGCGTCGGCCCTCCCCGAGCGAATGAAGATATTCGTCGCGGAGGCCAACGGCGACGAAATCGGCCGGTACGTGCACTTCCTCGACGACGAACAGGAGACGATGATATACTACTTCTCGGCTATCGGTGACGTGTCAAACTTCGATTACTACCCGGCGGAACTCCTCCACGAACACGCCATCAAGTGGGGCAAAGAGAACGGCTATCGGTACTACGACTTCGGAAGTACCGGTTCGACCTACACTGACGGTATCTTCAAGGCGAAAGAGAAGTACGGCGGTCGGCCGGTCCCGACGCTCCAGTGGGACAAGGGACAGTCTCCGGGCCTCTGGCACCTGTACAAATTCGCACGAACAGCGTACCGAAAGACGGCCTACTGAGTCAATGAGCATCGAAATCATCGAAGCAGAGTGGGACGAACTCGATGCGTGGGACGACTACGTCGAACGGTCGCCGATGGCGAACGTGTTCCATCAATCCGACGCACTCCGTATCCAAGAACGACACTCGAACTCGACGTTACACCCACTCGTCGGGAAGAAAGGACAGGAAGTCGTCGGAATCTTCCCCGTGTTCCAGAAGGAAAAGGGCCCGTTCTCGGGTGTGTTCTCTCCCCCACCGCCGTTGTGGGTCCCTCGACTTGGCCCGGCACTGCTGAACGTCGACGACCTGCGTCAGCGAAAACTCGAGAGCACTGCGAATGGCTTCATCGAGGGTTGTAACTCCTGGATTCGCGAGAACCTCCAGCGAAACTACATGCAGGTCCGAACGGAGGCAGCGCTCACCGACGTTCGGCCGTTCAAGTGGGACGGCGGGGACGTGACGCCGGAGTACACGTACGTCCTCGACATCACGCCGGACGAAGACGACCTGCTCATGCGGTTCACGAGCGATGCGCGAAAGAACATTCGCAACGTGGACACCGACGAACACGACTTCACTGTCGAGGAAGGTGGTGTCGAAGAGGTAAAGCGAATCCTCCGGCAGGTGACCGAGCGATACGAAGAACAAGGAGAGGGATTCAACATGCCCACCGAGTTCGCCGTCGACCTGTACGAGTCGCTTCCCGAGGGACAGATTCGACCATACGTCTTCCGCTACGAGGGGACGTACGTCTCGGGGATGCTCACGTACGAGTACAAAGACCGGGTGTTCCGGTGGCACGGAGGCGTTCGTCCGGATATCGACGTTGGACTCTCGGTGAACGAACTCTTGGACTGGCACATCATTCGAGACGCCAAGTCACGGGGTGTCACGCACTACGACCTCGTCGGTGCCGGGAACGCCCGACTCAATCTGTACAAGACGAAGTACAACCCCGACCTGGAACTCTTCTTCAGCGTGCGCTCGGGGTCACGAGGCATGAAGACTGTCGTGGACCTCTACCGGAACGTTCTGTAGGCAGTCGACTCCAACCGGCGGGGGACCCCACTCGGTCGTATTAGTCTCTCGCCCTGAACCGAAACGAGGCGTCCGTCGACCGAGACTATCGGAGTGTCGGTACCAGCATCGGTGCCGAGGCGACCGGAAGAACGTCTACCACGTCGCGGACGACTGTGTCCCGATGCACAATCTTCTGTAGTCGCACGCGTGCGTACGTACATCCGGGGTCGAACCATACAGGACGCTGAGAATCGTCGACTGCCTTCGAGGGTGTTCTGATGCCCGGTTGAGTCACCTCTTCGTGTCTGTATTCTAAGGCTTGGACCGTCCTCGACACACGTCCTGTAGAGGTGGCCACACCGTGGCGCTGAGCGCGCGCGAGTTCCGACGACTATATCAATTTAAAAGAATATTTTTGGTGTTTCTCCGAATAATCGCCCTCTTAATGTGCTCAGAATCCGGTTCGGACCTCTGTACGTTCTGCGCCGAATTCGGTGTCGAACCTCGGTCGCTACCAATTCGTGGTGTGCTGAATGTTAACACCCATTAATCTGACCATGTGTCGAATACCTGTATTCGATGTAACACCAAAAATCCAGAATGAATTAGGGCGTTTTAGAGCTTCTACCACCAATAATGCCTGCTTAACGGGGTTATTCAACACACATAAAACCGCGAAAACAATAATTGAATAATATCCAATTTGTTCAGGTTATTGTGACTGTTCCTAAATCCTATCGTTGGGATAAGGGGAAAGTTTATACCTTAATGCTCATCTTAACCGGACATATGGTACCCGAAAGCAACGGCGTGCAGAAGGAAGACGACGAGTCCCTCCTCGGAAGACGAACCTACCTGAAGCTTGGCGGCGCAACCCTGGCGGCACTCGCCCTCGGTACGGGCAGTGCGAGCGCAGAGAGCCACCCGTACACGCTCATCGTAGACGGGACGGACACCTCCGAGTCGACCGAGTACGTGTTCGAGGTTTCAGAGACGATTCAGAAGATATCCTCCAGCAGCACTGATTCGTCCTCTGACACCGTCTCCGACGGCCGCGTCGAAGGCTCGGTCACCGACGGTGTCGACGCCTACGAGTTCTCCGGCAACATCACGAGTTTCAGTTTCGACGGTCCTGCAGTCGTGAAGTGTGGGGAGAGCATCGAGCAGACCGCCCAGCACACCATCGAGATTATCTCGACCGAAGACCCCTCCGAACTCACCTACGAGTTCACGACGACGGACGAGATTACGAAGATATTCAACGACACGCGGAACTCGGCGGAGACGAAGAACGACCAGATTTCGCAGAACTCCGACGGTACTTGGACCGCACAGGGCTACACCGGCAACGGCTACGGTGACTCGTTCAAGTTCAAGGGCGAACTCTCCGAGTTCAGCCCCACCACCGGCCCGTTCAAACTTCTCGTCGACGGCCAAGAGGTCGACCCGTCCGAATTCGGTTCCGAGACGTCCGAACCGACCGACGACTCGACCCCGACCGGTCCTGCAATCGGTGGTGGCGACGGCTACCCCAACACCGTCGCACCGTCCGAGGCCGACTTCCTCGTCTCCTCTACGCGCGAGTTAGTCTCTGCGTTCGACGACGCGTCGAGCGGCGACGTGGTCTACGTCGAAGGTGGCGCAGAAATCGACGTCGGTCGGCGTGAACTGACCGTCCCACGCGGTATCACGCTCGCGTCCGACCGTGGTATCAACGGTGCCGAGGGTGGCCTCATCAAGACCGACCACAGTCCGTGGGCGATGCTCGAAGTCCAGGACGACGTCCGCATCACCGGCTTGCAGGTCGGTGGCCCACGCTGGGACTGGGTCGAAGCAGACGACACCGAACTCGGCATCGACGCTCGCGGTTCCAACATCGAAATCGACAACGTCAACGGGTTCGGCTGGGGGTACGCTGCGATTCGTTCGAACGACGACACGCACATCCACCACTGTCACCTCCACCACAACCCCCGCGAGGGTCACGGGTACGGTGTCGCAACGGAAGGATCTGACAACCCCATCATCGAGTACAACCTCTTCGACCACAACCGCCACAGCGTCCAGGGTAACGGCGGTGGCTACACCATCCGTTACAACCACGTGAAGGCAGACGCCATCTCGCACGTGTTCGACCAGCACCGGCCGGGTGGTACGACGATGAAGATTTACAACAACACGGTCGAGGCCGTCTACGACGAACTCGAAGACGAGAAAGTTCCTGCCGTCGCCATCCGCGGCGTGCCGGACGACATCGCGGACATCCACGACAACTGGTTCTACAACCCTGTCGAACCTCGGGACAACCCGAGTGGATGGACGAACGAGGCCATCATCCAGGTCCACACGGACGAATGGCGCAACGTCTCGTTCAACAACAATCACTACGGGTCGTCTGAACCGTCCTCGGACATCGGTTGCCCGAGATAACGCACGTCAGACGCGTCTGAACCCGCCTTCCACCTCGATACCCACCATCGGCTGACGGTTCGGGAGACTCTGTCCGCACTCAGGCGTGCTTCGACAGTTCTTCCGAACTCGTCGTCGACCGAGTCGGCTTTTCGTCGAGCACTTCTTCGATACATTCCCCGAAGAGCGGGAGCGACTCCCACGGAAGTTGCTGGTGTGTCGGAAGAACGATAATCGATTCTCGGAGGTGCGTCGCTCTCGGGAACTGTTCGATGTACGAACCATCGCCCTTGAGTCCCCAGATATACCGCTCTGCGGGGAGTCCAGCACTTCGAATCGCGTTGTAGACCTGGTTCCGTACCACCGGCCCCTCTCCCACGCGGATTGCGACCCCGTACGGACACGCCGTGTCGTGTGCCGCAGGTGTCAACACCTCGATTCCCTCGATGTCGAGGAGACTCAAGCGGAGCGTGTTGTATCTCCCGCTTCGCTCTGACCGAACACGTAGTGGGTAGGCGTGGTGGAGTCCGATTCGCGAGAGTCTTCCCGGTGCGAGGGGGGGCCACGAGGTATTTGGCATCGGTAGGACTTCGGAGAGGTCTTCTTCGAATGGTCGCGGAGTCGCTCGCCCGTTCAAGCGACGAAGGTGTCTCCGAACGTTGAGGTGGTTGACCGACCACATCCCGGCCAGTCTGAGAAGTTCCTTCGTTTCGGACGCTGCCGACACAGGCGGTTCGAGTCTATGTGTTCGAGTGACGACGATGCCACCGAACGGTGCGGGGAGTGTCTTGTGCGCACTGAAGACTGCGGCATCTCCGGTGGTCCCGAGAAGTTTCCCGTCTTCGTCTCTACTGAACAACCCTCGTGCGCAGTCTTCGATGACGATGGCACCACTCGAACTGGCAGTCTGTGCAAGCGAGTCGAAAGATGGGTCGGCGAACCCAAGGTAGTGGACGAAGAGGACGACGTCGGGTGCTACCTGATGGATGAGCGCTTCGATTTCCTGCTCTGGGTACGTGAGGTGCTCTGAAATCGGATAATAGACGATTTCGTAGCCGTGTTCCCGGAACGGCCAGACGGCGCTCTCCGGGAGATACGCCGGGAGCATTACTGTCCCCCCGTCTGTACCGAGAGCGTCCAGGATTGCGTAGAGTCCTGTCCGTGCGTGCGCGTACACCTGTTTGTGTCCTCGTGGGACCCAATCGGGGTCGTCCACCCACGACGGGTGCGGTGGGTCGGGTTTTCCAATCCACCTGAGTTTGAAGTTGGGGTCGAGCGGAATGAACATCGTGTCCGTGTTGTGAATTCTGCCGCAGGTCGCTCCTTCAGGGAGTGGTTTCCGCCCTCCGAACGAGTGACCTGTGACCGCTCAAGATTCTCTCAGCCACTGTGTCTCTGCGGTCACGGCACAACCAGTCTAAGGTTACACCGTGACTGATATTGTTATACAGCGAAATCCGGGGAGAAACAGTCGGTATATTGATGTTTTGGAGAGGTCGGAGGCCGGCCACGACGCGTGGCCTCCCATCTCCGTCATGGAAAAGGAAACTGACACGAACGAGATGGTGGCTAGCCATCAGTCTATCCACGCCTCGATGGTCTTCGACCACTTCCGGAAGGGGGATGGGAGCGCTGCGAGAATCCCGAGCAACTCGTCGACGCTCAGTGCCCCGGTTCCGAGTGCGGCGACGAAGTAGAAGGCCCCACCGAGGAGTGGAACGACGACGAGCGCGACGAGGTCACTCGAAATCGCCGTGTCCATGAGGTAGATGACCGGTGCCGAGACGAGGACAGTCGCCCCGATACGAACCGCACGAAAGTCGCCGAGTGGGTCGTAGCCGATGTATCTGGCACTCACTACGTGCAGGCCGAACATCGACCCGTACCCGATACTCGTCGCCACCGCCGCACCGATGATACCGTACTCTGGTATGAGGATGAAATTCAACACGAGGTTCAACAGTGCGGCCCCACCAGTAGCGAAAATCAGCGGTTTGAGGTTCCCGTTCCCCTGACTGATAGCGTAGATGGGGCGTGCGATTGCGAACCCGAGTGCTCCGGGGAGGAGGTAGATGAGGGGTGCGACCACCGGCAGGAAGTCGGCACCGAAGTAGTACGGGACGAAACGGTCTGCGAGGACGGCGATACCGATGGCCATCACGATAGTCAGCAGTGCGGTGTACCTCGTAATCCGGGCAGACATACGGGAGACTCGCTCGTGTTCCCCACTGGACCAGAGACTGGACGTCGAGTGGAGCAGCAGGGACTGGAGGACGATTGGCACGAACCACATGTACTCTGCGAGCGCGAGTGCGGCTTTGTAGTACCCTGTCTCGTCGTTGCCGAGGAACATGCGAATCATGATGACGTCGATGTGGTACAACGACATGACCAAGAGGACGAGGGCGATGTTGAGGACGTTGAACGTGAGCAACTGACGCTCGGAGAGTTTCGACGCGACACTCCCGAAGACGGTTCTCAACGGAACGTATCGGTTGATGACGAAGAGTCCAAGTATCGCGGCGACAGTATCGCCGAGGATATTTCCGAACAAGAATCCTGCCACGCCACCGTCGTAGAACACGGCGAGTCCGATGCCGACGCTAATCCACAGGAGTTTGTTCAACACACGAATCGGCTCCGAGAACTGTTCGAGTCCGAGTCCTAACAGCGTCCGATTACAGAATTCGCGGAACTGTGCCGCGATGACGAAGACAGCCAGCAGGTAGAAGTACAAGACGAAGTCCGGTCCGAAGAGACGCTCTACGGCGCCGGACCCTGTCACGGCGACGAGTCCGAGGAAGCCGATTGCCGCGAGGACGACTGCGAGTTTGAAGTAGAACCAGATGACGCTCGCTTTCCAATTCGGTTCGTCTCGCTCTTCGGCGACGAACTTCTGGACGCCACCGGTCACTCCCGAACTGATGAAAATCATCAGCACAGAGAACACCGACAACAGGAAGGCGAAGTCACCGTACCCGCCCGGTCCCAGAACGCGGACGATGAGTGGGAGTGTCGCGATAGAGACGACTGACGTTATCACTTTGGCGCTAAATATCGACAGAAACCCTTTCATCAGGTTTCGACTCATCGTGTGGTCACCGTCCACGCCCTCTCGGCGTTCGATTCGCTCAGTCGGTGGGGCGCGTGACTAAGACGGCGAGCGGTGCACGTGGGAGTCTGAATCGACGTCCCGACGACACTCTTCCACTGCCGTCTATGTGTCATTTCCGTTCGTAAATAGGTGGACCAGCGTGGGTATTGTTATGCTTCGTATAGCCGACGATTCGATGACTTTCAGCCGAAGTCACTCGTACCCTGTCGGGCGTTTTTTGCGTTCGCTTACGATTCGTCCGAGGCCGTTCCGAAGCGACACCGTGGGTTCGAACCCCAAGTCTCGTCGTGCGCGAGTGATATCGGCTTCGCTCTCCGCGATGTCTCCCGGTCGAGCAGGTTCGAACTGTACCGGCGTGGGGCGGTCGGTGAGTTCCACGATGGTCGATGCTAGGTCGCGAATCGAGACGCTGTCGCCAGTCCCGATGTTGTACGCCGTCCCAACGTTGTCTGTCGTCGCTGCTAGAAGGTTCGCCTGCACTACGTCGTCGACGTGGACGAAGTCACGGGTTTGGGTTCCGTCGCCGAAGATGACGAGTGGGTCACCTTCGAGCGACCGTCGCACGAAGGCGTCGATGACACCACTGTACTGACTCGCTTCTCCTCGTCGGCCGTACACGTTGAAATACCGAAGTGCGACCGTCTCGAGACCGTACAGGTCGTGGTACATCGTCGCGTACCGGTCCAAGGCGACTTTCTGTAAGCCGTACGGTGAGGTCGGTCTGAGTGGGTCGTCTTCTGAGACGGGGATGCGAGTCGGTTGACCGTACACTGCCGCACTCGACGCGACGACCACGCGTGCGTCTTCGTCTCGCGCCCGGTCGAGGATGGTGAGTCCCCCAGTGCAGTTCACGTCGTGTGTCTCGAGTGGACGTTCGACCGAAGCGCCGACGTCTACGACTGCCGCTTCGTGGAAGATGACGTCCACACCGTCCGTCGCGGTCCGGACCGCGCGGTCGTTGAGGATGTTTCCTTCGATAAGTGTCACGTCAGACGGGAGGTTGTCCCGATGGCCACTGGAGAAGTCGTCGAGGACGCGGACCTCGTTGGTCCGATGGAGGGCGTCGACGAGGTGGCTCCCGATGAAACCCGCGCCACCCGTGACGAGAACCGTCTGGTCCGAAATCGGGGCGTTCATCGTCGGGTGTTGGTGTGCCTCCCAGAAAGTTGTACACCGACAAACACTGCCCGCGACACGCCGGATACGGGGTCGAACTGGCGATTGTCCCTGCGCGTTTGGTCACGCGACGAACGTACAGGTAAATGTGAGATTAACCGCGGACTCGCCCGAGAGCGGCGCTAAAATCGCGTGTCGGCTGTATCGGCGAAAAGAATCTCTGGTGGGTGAGAACTCGAGTGGTCGTCCGAACCACTCGTCAGGTGCCGGCGGTCGAACGGTCTTCCGCCTAGAGTACGTCGTCGTCGAGTCCACCGGGGTCACCGGCGGTGTCGAACAGGTTGTTCTGGGCGCTCTGGACGAAGTCCGACTGGACACCGCCCTCGTCGTCGACGGGGGCACCGTAGGCGTCCATCCCCATCGAGAGGAGTTCTTCGACGGCCTGTTCTTCGCTGATGAACTCTTCGTCCACGAGTTGTTCGAATTCGACGAGCAGTTCGTCCGGGAGGTTGACCTCAACGACGGGCATACATCGGGGTTCGTACTCTACGTACTTGAGCAAATGGGTGTGATGTGCCCGTGTGTCTGTGAGACACTCGCGGAAGACACGGTGTCGGCCAGAGGCGTGTCGTTCGACACCTCGGGGTGTGTTCTTCGGGCGGGGTGCAGTGTTCTGGTGTCTTCGGTGCAACTGGCTCGTCCCGATAACCGCGTGTATTATGGACTGGCGACCGGACTGTCAGCGTGCGCGATTGTCTCGACGCTTCGAGTCGGGCACTGCGCCATCATCAGAGGACCACGACGTGACCCGTGAGACAGACCAGAACGCAGACGCCGAAGGTCGGTTCCAAGCAGGTGAACTCGGATGGCTCCCCGAGCGAGTCGACCTGCCGAACGACGAGTGGGTCATCTACCCACCGGGGGAACCCCGCCCTGCGAACTTCGCGCTTCGTTTCGAGAAGTCGGTCCCGTCGGTTCTCGTCGGCACCGAGTCCGGCGACCCACCGAGCGTCCACGTCCTCCCGCATCCGGGCGGACTCTCTCTTTCTGCCCGCTTCGGCGGTATCGTCGACGAGTCGGTTCGCGAAGTCCAGACGCCCGATACCGACGACGAGAGAGCGGAAGTCGCCTCGTGGGTCCAGCAGTGGATTCGTCGTATCCACGACAGGGCAGAACGCGCACGCGTCGAGTCTGCCTGCGTCCCCGTCCCGAATACGGGAAGACAGGTCGCAGGCGCACTCTACCAACACTTCGCCAGCGCAGACGCTGTCGCGGCAGTCGTCGTCGAGCGAGACACTGCGGCGCTCCGAGACGTTCCCGGTGTGGCCGAACAGACGGCGACAGACCTCGTGGTCCACTACGGAACCGACGCCGAGTGGGAATACTACCGCCAGCGACACCACCGCGACGCGACACCGTGAGCAGTACACGTCAGTTCTCCCGTACCACGTGGGTCACTGGTTCCCTCTCGTCCTGTTTCTCTGTGTGACTCAAACGACCATTTGTCTCTCACGCAGGGTTATTCCCTCACGCGACGACGTACTGGTATGTCCCCGACACGTCGACTGTTCGTTCGCTCTGCTGCTGTCTTGTCTCTCGGCTTCGTTGCCGGATGTCTCGGTGGTGGCGGGTCGAACGGAACTCCGACTAACAGTGACGACGACACGACTGACCTCCCGGATACCACCGATACTGGAACTGACCCCAGCGGCGGGACCCGCCCGAGTGGAACGGGCGGGCCGGGAATCACACTCACCGACGTCGATTCTACCCCGGACATCCCCATCGAACCGACAGTCGAAGTGCACAGAGACGTTGCAACCGACGACCACCCACCACAACTCCGTGTCACACTGACGAACACGAGCGACGAACGTGTCGAAGTCGGCGAAGGCCGTGCTATCTTCTTCCAGTACGTCGCCGACGACTCACGCGACCTGATTCTCCTACCGGCAGGACAGGAGTACCCCGCCGACCCGGGATGCTGGCGACTCGACGAACCAATCGCCGTCACCGAAGAGTACCGAATCGAGACGTTTGAACCGGGTGAGTCGCGGTCTGCACTGGTCGACCTCTACGGGGCGGCGAGAGACGACGGCGAAGACAGTTGTTTGCCAGTCGGCGAGTACCACTTCGAGACGACGTTCGCTGTCGGTGACCTGACCGGTGGCGACGAGGGACGGACCACAGCGACGTGGGGGTTCTCGCTGTCGCTAGAGTAGGTTCTGCACCCGCGCTCACGGGTCCAGAGCAATCCTAGTGATTTATACTGACGTATCAAAACTTTGTAACAGTTGTGACCGATAGGGGCGGAGAGACCGCTGAGAAAACCGATAATGGGCGACACCAGTTACAGTTCCGAAGTTTCAAACAGGCGGTCGAACACGCTGGTCACTCGATAGTCATCACCGACGAGAACGGAGTCATCGAGTACGTGAACCCCGCGTTCGAGGAGATTACGGGCTACGCGAAGGAGGAAGTCGTCGGAAAGACGCCTCGAATCTTGAAGTCGGGCGAACACGACGACGACTTCTACCGACGCCTCTGGGAGACGGTCCTCGCCGGCGACGTGTGGCACGCCGAACTCGTGAACGAGCGAAAAGAGGGCGAACGGTTCACCGTCGACCAGACGATTGCACCGATACTCGACGACGGGGGCACCGTCGAACGACTCGTCGCCGTCAACCGTGACATCACCGAGCGAACGAAACTCGAACAGCAGTTGAAACAACAGCGCGATAGACTCGACGTACTCAATCAGGTCGTTCGCCACGACGTCCGAAACGACCTCCAGTTGGTCGTCGCGTACGCCGAGATGCTCGAAGACCACGTCGACGACACCGGTCGTGCGTACCTGGACAACGTCGAGACGAGTGCAGCGAACGCCGTGGAACTCACCCGGACTGCGCGCGAACTCGCCGACGTGATGCTCAAACCGGAGTCAGACAAGACGGCCGTCTCGCTCGACGAGGCTATCGAGAATCAAGTCGAGGACGCCGACGCTGCCCACGCGGCGGCCGAAGTTGGCGTCTCTGGGTCGCTTCCGGATGTCTCAGTCGAAGCGGACGACATGTTACCGTCAGTGTTCAGAAACCTCCTCCAGAACGCCATCCAACACAACGACAAAGACGTTCCCCGGGTCGCGGTCACCGCGGCGACGAACGAGAACTCCGTCTCCGTTCGGGTCCGTGACAACGGGCCGGGGATTCAAGACGCCCGCAAAGACGAGATATTCGGGAAAGGCGAAAAGGGGATGGAAAGCCCCGGAACGGGATTGGGTCTGTACCTCGTCGGCATGCTCGTCGACCAGTACGGCGGGTCAGTCGAGGTTCACGACGCGGAACCGGACGGGAGCGTGTTCGAGGTCACGCTCCCTCTCGCGTGAGGCGCACTGACCGATTTTTGCCTCCCGTGTGAACTGGTGACGAATGCATAAGTCACTCTCCGAGTGAATGGTGTGTATGGTCGCCAGTCACTCACGGAACTCCCCACTCATCCCTGCTCTCTGTTCGTCCGCCGACTCCACCCTCGCTGGCCACCGCTGAGATGCCCGGTGAGGTACGTCTCGGCGTCGACGTGGGCGGGACGTTCACCGACGTCGTCCTGCTCACGGCCGACGACGAACTCGTCACGGCGAAGGTACCGAGTACCGACGACCAGAGCGTCGGCGTCGTCGACGGTATCGAGACGGCCTGTGCCGCCGCTGGAATCCCCCCGAGTGACGTCGATTCGTTCACACACGCGATGACCGTCTCGGTCAACGCACTGCTCGAACGAGATGGCGCGAAGACGGCCCTCGTCACCACCGAGGGATTCCGTGACGTCCTCGAAATCGGCCGACAAGCACGGCCCTCGCTGTACGACATCACCGTCGACAAACCCGAACCACTCGTTCCGCGTCGCCGACGGTTCGAGATTACCGAGCGAGCGACTATCCACGGTATCGACCGTCCCGTCGACGAAGCAGCAGTCCACGAACTCGCCGAGGCTATCCGTGCAAGTGGCGCGGAGAGCGTCGCAATCTGTCTACTCCACGCGTATCGACACCCCGAAAACGAACGCGTCGTCGCCGACGTTCTCCGTGATTCGCTCGACGTTCCTGTCTCGGCATCGCACGAGGTTCTCGCAGAGTTTCGCGAGTACGAACGGACCTCCACGACTGTGGTCGACGCCTACGTCACTCCCGTAATCGACGCGTACTTGGGTCGACTCGAATCGCGTGCCTCGGCACTCGGTCTCCCGTCACCGCACATCATGCAGGCAAACGGGGGTCTCGCACCGGTGGCGACCGTCCGAACGCACGCTGTGACGACGACCATGTCCGGCCCCGCCGCGGGTGTCGTCGGGGCCGCGGAGACGGCAGTCGACGACGAGAGCGACGGATTCGACGGTCTCGTGACGTTCGACATGGGCGGTACCTCGACGGACGTGAGTCTCGTCCGCGGCGGTGCGGTCGAACAGACGACCGACGCCACAGTCGACGGGTTGCCCATCAAGACGCCGATGGTCGACGTCGAGACGGTCGGGTCGGGCGGCGGGTCCATCGCCTGGGTCGATTCCGGCGGTGCACTCCGCGTCGGTCCTCGGTCCGCCGGTGCCACCCCCGGTCCCGTGTGCTACGGCCGTGGCGGAACTGCACCGACAGTGACCGACGCGAACGTCGTCCTCGGATACATCGGCGAGACGTCGGCGCTCGGCGGTGAACTCTCGGTAGACGTCTCCGCTGCGGAAGAGGCACTCGCGTCACTCGCCGCCGAGGCTGGACTCGACGACGCCCTCACTGCGGCCCGTGGCGTCTTTCGCGTCGCCAATGCGTCGATGGCGCGTGCGATTCGCTCGGTGACGGTCGAACGGGGTATCGACCCACGTGGGTACGGCCTCGTCGCCTTCGGTGGTGCCGGCCCGATGCACGCCGTGGCCCTCGCCGACAGTCTCGGTATCGAACTGGTCGTCGTTCCGTACGCCTGCGGGGTTCTCTCGGCGTACGGGTTGCTCGCGGCGGACGAGAGACACGATTCGGTCCGGACGGTCCGGACCCCACTCGATTCGGTCGAATCGGACGAAATCGAGGAGGTGTACCAGCGACTCGCAAACGACGTTCTCCGGGACGTCGAGTCTCGCCAGGCCGCGACGATTCGACGCGCCGCAGACCTCAGGTACACCGGCCAGAGCTTCGAGTTGACCGTCCCCGTCGACGGCGGATTCGACGCCACGCGTGTGGCGCGTCGGTTCCACGAGGCGCACGAGCGAACCTACGGATACCGGATGGCTGACCCGGTCGAACTCGTCAACGTGCGAGCGTCGGGAGTCGTCGAACGGGACTCTCCAGCAGTCTCGTTCGAAGGTGGTACCGGGGCACAACGAGAGACTCGAACGGCATTCTTCGAGGGCCAACCCGTCGAGACACCCGTGTACGACCGCGAGCGACTTCCACAGGGTGCCGACGTTGAGGGGCCAGCGATTCTGGAACAAGACGAGAGTACGGTGGTCGTCCCGCCAGCGTGGGGTGGGACCGTCCGGTTGGATGGAACCCTCGTCGTGACGAAGCGGGGTGGCGCGGAATGACGGCTATCGACGCCATCACGCTCGAAATCATGCGAAATCAGTTCGAGAGCGTCGCCGACGAGATGGGACAGGTACTCGTCACTTCGTCGTACTCTCCGAACATCAAAGAGCGCCGAGACTGCTCGACGGCGCTTTTCGACGCCGAGGGACGTCTCGTCGCACAGGCCGAACACATCCCGGTCCACCTCGGCGCGATGCCCGAGGCGGTGGCGACGGTCCTCGAATACGACCCCGAACCCGGCGACGTGTTCGTCCTCAACGACCCCTTCGAAGGCGGAACACATCTGCCGGACGTCACGATGGTCTCGCCACTCGTCGTCGATGGCGACGTACTCGGGTACGCCGTCTCCCGGGCCCATCACGCCGACGTGGGCGGGATGACGCCCGGGAGTATGCCCGCTGGCGCACGTGAAATCTACCAAGAGGGCCTGCGCATCCCGCCTGTTCGCCTCGTCTCGGGAGGTGACGTGAACGACGACGTGATGGCTCTGTTCTTGGCGAACGTCCGCAATCCGGGTGAGCGCCGCGCCGACGTCCGCGCTCAGATTGCCGCGAACGAACGTGCGGCAGACCGACTCGCAGAACTCGTCGACGAACACGGCCGAGCGCAGGTCGTCGACGCCTTCGACGCGGTGATTGCCTACTCACGGGACCGCGTCACAGCGGAACTTCGTGACCTGCCGGACGGGACGTACCACGCGACGGACGTGCTCGAAGGCGACGGCGTCAGCGACGACGATATCCCAATCGAGGTAACCGTCACAATCGCCGGTGGGTCGATTCGCGTCGATTTCGAGGGCACGGCACCGCAAGTTGCTGGTAACGTCAACGCGCCCCTCGCCGTCGCTAAGAGCGCGGTGTACTTCGTCGTCCGCTGTGTCACGGACCCGGAAATCCCACCGAACCAAGGCTGTTACGACCCCATCGACGTGGTCGTCCCCGACGGGTCACTGCTCGACCCGAACCCGCCTGCGGCAGTCGTCGGTGGAAACGTCGAGACGAGTCAGCGAGTGACCGACGTGGTCTTCTCAGCGCTCGCGGAGGCGGCACCAGAACGCGTTCCTGCGCAAGGACAGGGAACGATGAACAATCTCACCATCGGCAGTCGCACCGGCGACGACGGGTTCACGTATTACGAGACTATCGGCGGCGGATTCGGTGGGCGTGCGGGTGGTGACGGAATGGACGGTGTTCAGGTCGGGATGACGAACACGCTCAACACACCCATCGAGTCGCTCGAAGCCGAGTACCCGATGGTGGTCGAACGGTACAGTCTCCGCGAGAACAGCGGTGGCCGTGGGGAGTTCCGCGGCGGACTGGGTATCGTTCGGTCGCTCACCGTCCAGACGGATGCGACTGTCTCGCTCTTGACCGAACGCCGTCGCGTCGCCCCGAAAGGCATCGCGGGCGGCGAGGACGGGTTGGTTGGGAAGAACGTCATCGAGACGCCCGACTCGGATGACAGCGAACAGGGTGATTCAGACGTGGCCGGGGGTGGCGGTATCGTCCCTGCGAAAGTCACCCGTGACGTCCCCGCCGGGACGACTGTCACCGTCTACACGCCCGGCGGCGGCGGGTACGGCGACCCGTCCGACCGCACTCCAGAAGCTATCGAACGGGACGTCGCCGACGAGAAGATGGACTGAATGCCGACTCCCTGAGGAGACGCTGTCGCCGACGGTCTGGTCTGATTGGATATACCGAAATTCAGTTTATCATGGCCTGTTCGGCGGCGTCGTCGGTATCGGACTCGAACACCGCAGCCAACTTCTCGCGCATCGCCTGTCGGCGGAACGAGCGTCGACGCTCCTCGGAGAGGTAGTTCGACATGACGACTTCGGTACTCTTCGACCCCTGGTCTGCGGCGACGCCCTCTAACTGCGAGAGCATGTCGTCGACCGCCTCTTGATACGCAGTGTACCAGAACCGACGACAGAGTTTCGCAGTCGGCGTCTCGCCATCGACCGTCACGTTCGCATCGTCGGCGAGTCGTTTGAACCGCCGGTTGACCGTCTCGCGAGCGATGTGCCCCGTTTCCGACCGCGACGACGGGAAGAGGAAGCCGTTCCAGTCGTCGTCCGAGAGTGCGTCGATTCGGTCGGCCACGGCGTCGACACCGTAGAGGAGTGCGACGGTACCGGGGCCGTTCTTCCGCGCCTCGAACGTGATGTGAGGGTCGTCGCCCGTGAGACTGAGTTGTGAGGCGTCGAGTGACGCGAGTTCGTTCGGGCGAAGGCCCCACCCGGCGAGTCCGAGAACGAGCAACCGGTCTTCGAGGTCCGTCGCGGCGGCGTACACCGCCCGGACCTGTGTGGCGGTCATCGTTCTGTTGTCCGGTTGACCCTGTTCCCAGCGAAACTGCTTCGCGGCGTTCTCGACGGGATTGTAGCGTGCCCGCCGGAAGTCGACGAGGTACTCGTAGAACGCCCGGACCGTCTGGAGGTACTTGAGTTTCGTCCCGTCAGTCGAGAGGTCGGCGTCGAACTCGTCTAAGACGTCGAGACACCGCGCAATCTCGTCGGGTTCGGTGTCTCTATCGTCGAGTTCAGCGAGGAGGTCGGCACTGCCGTGCAGGTCACGGTAGACGCGGGCGAACCGCGCGAGGTGCGTGCGTCGAGTCGGAAGCGTCGATTCCGCCAGCCCACGACGGGATTCGAGCATGTCGAGGTACGATTCGAACGCCTCGATGGTCGCGTCGTCTTCGATGTGCCACTCGTACCCGTCGTCTGTCTCGTCGTCGCCGAGGCCGACCACGTCGACGAAGAACTGTCGCGGCGTGAGGTCGTGTTTTTCGCGCAACGCGTAAGCGATTCCCGACCATCCGTGGTCGGTCAACCACTCGTAGGTGGGGACGTCTCGCGTCGGGTTCATCCCGTCTCTGTCCATCGCGGGGGCGATGGTATCCCAGTAGAACGATTCGAGGTCGTCCAGAGACTTCCGAGACCAGTTCACGCGTTCTCACCTCTGTCGACGTGGCCGTCGTGTCGCGTTCCGGGAACCATCACTCTGTCTTCACGGCGCGGCGGAAGGGAATTAACACTTTCTCTCGGTCCGACCGTCGACGCCTTCCCACAATATGACGGGACAAGGATATATTGGGCGGACCCGCCAACGTGGAGACAGGTGATGATATGACGGAACAAGAAGGAGATGGTCCTCCTGGTCGAGAGGCTCCGAGTGACGAGTCACTCGTCTCGTCAGACCCTGCTGTCGACGTCGGTGAGACGGCCGACGAAGTGACAGTCCTCGAAAGTGGGACAGAACTCGAACGTACTATCGACCTTCGTGGTGGCCTCGCAATCGGTGTGGGGACGATGGTCGGAGCAGGAATCTTCGTCTTCCCCGGTCTCGCAGCCGGGAACGCAGGCCCTGCCGCGGCACTCTCGTTCGCAATTGGGGCAGTTATCGCCCTCCTCGTGGCGCTTCCGACGTCCGAGTTGGCGACGGCGATGCCGAAGAGCGGTGGTGCGTACTACTTCATCTCGCGCGGGATGGGCGCCCCGTTCGGTGCCGTCGTGGGAATCGGCCTGTGGCTTGGTCTCGTCTTCGCGTCGGCGTTCTACCTCGTCGGCTTTGCGCAGTATGCGGTTGCCGTCCTCGAAGAGGTTGGCGCGTCGGCCATCATCGTCGAGTCGGTACCGTTCCTCGCCGTCCTGGGTGTTGGGTTTGGGATTATCTTGACCGCCCTCAGTATGTTCGGGACAGAGAACACGACGAAACTCCAGAACGCTATCGTCAGTCTGCTCCTCGGTATCCTCTTCGTCTTCCTCCTGTACGGGTCACTCGACGCGCTCGGCCTCTTTGGTCGCGAGACAGTCCCAGAACAGTTCGCCCCCTACGGCGTGTTCAGTATCTTCACGACTGCTGCACTGGTCTTCACCTCCTACCTCGGATTTGCGCAAGTTGCGACTGTCGCCGGCGAGATTACGAAACCGGGGCGGAACCTCCCACTCGCCATGATTGGTTCTGTGGTCATCGTCGGGACGCTCTACGTAGTGACGATACTCGTCTCGACGGGTGCGTTCGGCAGCGAGCGACTCGCAACGTTCGGTGAGACGGCCATCGTCGAAGTCGCCCGGTCGTACCTCGGTCTGCCCGGGGCGATTGCTATCCTCTTTGCAGGGCTTCTCGCAACAGTTTCGAGTGCGAACGCGTCGATTTTGAGTTCTTCACGTGCGCTGTACGCACTGAGTCGTGACGCACTCGTCCCTCCGCGCCTCGGCCGTGTCAACCTGCGATACGGCACGCCGCACATCGCGCTCACCCTCGTCGGCGGACCCACTGTCGTCCTCGTCGCAGTGGGGCGAACCGAAGTGCTGGCAGAGGTCGCTTCGTTCCTCCACCTCGTCTCTTATGGCCTCATGTGTGTCGCCCTCATCGTCATTCGCCGGTCGGATCCAGAGTGGTACGACCCGACGTTTGAGGTTCCCGGCTACCCCGCGGTTCCGCTCGTCGGGGCGGTTGCAAGTTTTAGTCTCATCGCATTCATGCAACCGCTCTCACAGGCCATCGGTGTCGTCGTCAGCGTCGCTGCACTGGTGTGGTATTTAGCCTATGCACGCGATGTCTCACTCAAGGGGGTGCAAGCAGATGCGTAACACGGCCCAAATTCGAGTTCTCGTCCCCGTCGCCATCCTGAAAGGACAGGTGATTCCCGACCAGGTAGTTCGCCTGTTGTCTCGGTCCGCTGTCGTCCTCCTTGGCTACCACGAGATACCCGAGCAGACGGCACCCGAACAGGCGCGTGAACAGTTCGAAGCGAAAGCGCGGGAGGAACTCCAAGAACTCGTCGACGCCTTCGAATCGCGTGGGACGACGGTCGAAACGCGCCTCGTCTTCACACACGACGAGAGCCAAACTATCGAACGAATCGCCACCGAAGCAGGCTGTGACGCTGTGTTACTCTCGAACCCTGCTCCGACTATCGACCGAATCATCGTCCCGATAAAAGAGAAGATAAACCTCGAGTCGATTGCCCAAGTCGTCGCGGGTGTGAGTCGCGAACAGGAAGTCGAAATCACGCTCTTCCACGCCGTCGACGACGAGTCGGACGTCCCAGACGGTGAGTTACTCCTCAGTGAGGTGTCGGACGAACTCACCGTCCTCGGTATCCGTAGCGACCAACTCTCACGGGTCGTCGCCGTCGCAGAAAACCCGCTCCAAGCGCTCATCGAGGCGTCACACGACCACGACGTGGTCGTCATGGGTGAAGAAGAACCCACCATCCGTGGTCGTCTGTTCGGTGAGACGTCGGACCGTGTGGCCGAGCAGACGGTCGGTCCGGTTCTGGTCGTTCGGCGACCACTGGACCCCGCCGAAGACGGAGACGAGACAGACGAATAGGGCGTCCTCGCCCAACTGTCGAGAAAGTAGTATATTGAACGAATTGCAATACAACCGGATTTATTTATCGAATATTTCGATATGCGAATAGTGAAATAGTGTTCACAATTTGTACAATTTTTAAAAATTGCAGCTGATGATGGTTCGATGTCTCTCGACTAGCCCTTGTCGAGAAGTATCTGTTCTGCGTTCTGTTCTCTAGCAACGAACTCGTACACACGACGTAGCCCGAATCAGTATTGCGTATATATCAATATATTACTGGCAGTCGCACCCACCGCGTTCGACCAGTTCGTCGAACCCGTACTGGCTTCCGCAGTCGGCACAGAACACTTGCACGTCGACGAGAACGTCGGGGGACCCGACCACGATGTCGTCTCGATTCACCGCCGATTCCAGCGCGCTCTCGGTGACTGCGACGAGTCGCCCACGAAGTCGCTGGACACGCTCTTTCGGGTCGCTCCGTTTGCGTTCTTTGGATGCCCCCCGGTACGAAGTCAAGTACGTGTGTATCGCCTGATGCGAGACGAAGTCGGTCTGAAGTTTGTCGACGTCGATACCGGCCCGTTCGAGTCGGCCACGGACACGAGTCCGCTCTGCACCCGTCGCCTCGTCGTCGACGAGTGCGTCGTAGAACGTCGCAACCTCACCGTCGAGCAGGTCGAGACCGGCGTCTGTCGCTTCGGCTTTCAACAACTCGTGGTTAAACACGTCGGCGAGGGTCCGGAGACTGTCTGCGTCTTCGTCGGCGGTCCACCGATTCTCCAACTCCTCACCGAGTCCGTTCAATCCGTGGGACTCGATGAGTCGCCCGACTTTCGAGTTCGTTGGGTTCGGTCGCTCGTCTGCCATGTATCCAACCGAATCGACCGACGAGCATAACCGTTTCCATTACACCGATACGGGTGTAATCAAATACGAACTATTATCTATGGATACTCACTGGTAACATGCATGACTGTCACGAGTCGCGCTGCCGGCGTCACCGTCGAGGCGCGGAATATCGGAGGAATCGAACGAACTCACGTCGAATTCGAGCCCGGGATTACGATTCTCGTCGGGCGTAACGCTACCAACCGAACCTCGTTCCTGCAGGCGTTGATGGCTGCCCTCGGAAGCAATCGGGCGTCGCTGAAGGCCGACGCGGACGAAGGTGAGGTGAGCCTCACAGTCGGCGACGAGACGTTTACGCGTGTCCTCCGTCGAAAGGGGTCGAACACGGTCACGAAGGGCGACCCGTATCTGTCTGACCCCGAACTCGCTGACCTCTTCGCGTTCTTGTTGGAGTCGAACGAGGCCCGTCGGGCCGTCGAACGTGGCGACGACTTGCGCGAACTCATCATGCGTCCGGTCGACACCACGGCCATCGAAGCCCAGATTACGCAGTTGGAAGCAGAGCGTCGAAACCTCGACGAGCGACTGAACGAAGCAGACTCGCTGGAACGGTCGATTGGGAACCTGGAGCAACGCGAGGCAGAACTCGACGCCAAAATCGAAGACGCTCGCGAGCGACTCGAAGCACTGGAAGGCGAAATCGAGGCGGCCGAGCGTTCGGACACTGGCGACAACGAACTGCTCGACCGACTCAACGACTTGCGTTCGACGCTCGAAAACGTCCGATTCCGCCTCGAAACCGAGCGCCAGAGTCTCGAAGCCCTCCGAGACGACGAGGAAGACATCCGCGAGGCACTGGACGAACTTCCCGACGAGTCGTCCGATTCGCCCTCTGAACTCGAATCGAAACTGTCGAATCGACGTGAACGTGTCCGCGAACTCGAATCGCAGATGAACGAGATTCAGAACATCGTTCGCGTGAACGAGTCGATGCTCTCGGGCGGGAGCAGTGACGTTGCGGACGCGCTTCGTGGTGAGGACGACGGCGGCAGTGTCACCGACCAACTCCTCGGTGGCGACCAGGTCGTCTGTTGGACCTGTGGGTCCGAAGTCTCCTCGGAGACCATCGAAGCGACCGTCGAACACCTCGAAAAGTACCGTGCGTCACTGGCCGCGGACCGACGGACGGCCCGCGAAGAAATCGACGACCTCTCCGCTCGACTGGACACCATCGAAGAACGCCGAAATCGTCGCCGAGAACTCTCGTCTCGGTTAGAACAGACCGTCGCCGAACGCGAAGAGACACTCGACCGAATCGAGAACCTCGAAGCACGGCAAGACGAACTCCGCGAGGAGATTACGACCGTCGAAGCGAAAGCCGAGGACGTAGACGACGAGACGGACGAGTTGGTCGAACTCCACTCCAAAGCGAACCGCGCCGAACTCGAACGTGAGCGACTCGAAACCGAACGAGAACGCGTCCGTGAGAAACTCGACGAAGCGCGAATGAAACGAGACGAACTCGCCGAACACGAAGCGCGGCGAGCAGAAATCGACGACGAGATTCAGGAACTCCGCGGCCGAATCGACCGTATCGAGGCCGACGCAGTCGAATCGTTCAACGACCACATGGAACGCGTACTGGACATTCTCCAGTACGAAAACATCGAACGCGTCTGGATCGAGCGAGTCCGTCGGGAACGCTCTGGGCGTGGACGCACACAGGAACAAAGCCAGTTCAACCTCCACATCGTCCGGCAGACCGAGTCTGGGTCCGTCTACGAGGACACGGTCGACCACCTGAGTGAAAGCGAGCGTGAAGTCATCGGTCTCGTCTTCGGCCTCGCCGGATACCTCGTCCACGACGTCGCTGAACGACTTCCGTTCATGCTTCTCGACTCACTCGAAGCTATCGACTCCGAGCGAATCGCTGCACTGGTCGAATACGTGCACGAACACGCCGAGTACGTCGTCGTCGCCCTCCTCCCCGAAGACGCAGCAGCACTCGACGAGAGTCATACGAGAGTCACTGAAATATAACTCTTCGAGACTGTGCCTCTTGTTTGTCTATATTCTGTTCTGATATCGAAAATATCTTGCCGAAAAAGCGCGAAACACAGTTCGATTGGTGACTTTTGGTCGAACGACTCAGTCTCGTTGTCGCCGACCCGAGAGAATCGTTCAGTCGTGTAGATTTGTCCTCTCGGAGTCGTTGTCGGCAGTACCAGACCGAAACTCTCCTTTCTGGGCAGAGAAACGCGAGAAGAGTCGGCGTGGCCGTGAAGCGGCGCTGAGTGGTCGTGTCGCCATCGACCAAACTCCCACTGCGTGGTTCGCAGTTTGTGAACTCCGACGGACTGTCGGTGACCCGCTCGAGGCTTTACAAGAATACTCGTGTAACGGGGTTGCGTCGTTAGCTGAACGTCGGAAACTCGTCGTCCGACTCTTCCATGTTGACGTTCACTTCGATGACGTTCGCGGTGTTGACGACGCTCTCGATGAGGTTCTGGTGGTACTCGGGTTGCTTCATCCGCCGAACGGGCCCAGAGACGCTGATGGAACCGAGGACGCGGCCGTGTCGATTCGTCACGGGGGCGCCGATTGCTTGGAGACCCTTTATCTCCTCTTCGTCGTTGAGCGAGTACCCGCGTTCGCGGACCGTCTCTAACTCGTCGAAGAGTTCCTCGCGGTCGGTAATCGTCTGTGCTGTCTTCGCCGGGAGTCCGTACTGGTCGATAATCCAGTCGACACGCTCACGTGGGAGGTGCGCCAGAATGGCTTTGCCAGTCGCAGAGAAGTGCAGGTAGTCTGCTCGCTGGAGTTTGTTCACCTGATAGTCGCTCCCGACGGCAGTCTCTCCACTCACCTTGTACAGGTTGACGCCGAGTCCGTGTTGCTCTGTGGCCAAGTGGGCGTACTCGCCCGTCTTCTCGGCGAGTTCTTCTATCTCTGGCTTTCCGATTCGGTAGAGGATGTTCTGGTAGCGCACGTACTCGCCCACGAGGAGGAACTGCAGGGAAAGTTGGTAGGTGTCACCCTCCTTCACCACGAACTTCTCCTCGCGGAGTGTGCTCAGGTAGTTGTAGACGACGCTCTTCGAGAGGTCGAGGTGGTCTGCCAACTCCGTCACTCCCGCCCCGTCTAACTCCTCTAACGCCCGAACCACGTCGAACGCACGAGACACCGTCTTGAGGGTCCGCGGCGAACCGTTCGTGTGTTCGTCTGCCATAGTCCACGTCTTCGCCCCGGAACCATAGCTGTTTGTATTTCGAGAACTTCCAACTGTACTGATACTGGCTGTATCCTGTCGAATCGCAGTCTCCCAGAGCGGTGTTCAATCGTGTTGAATCGTGAACTGTCGATTGGGGCCTTATCGGGGCCGATATTGCCAAATAAGACTGTGTGTTTCCATAGTGTAAACCCAGTTCGCTTACGAGACGACCCTGTCTGGTGGTGCGGTGACTGTGCGGCACGCTCTGGCCGGTTCCCGGCCGTACTCGATGTAGATAGTCGAATCGATGGTGTCTGACGGGGCGAAAAATAGCGGCGCGTGTCAGAAGATGGTGGGAGGGTCCAGAGATATCGACAGCAGCGAGTGGTTCGAGGGTGTGTTCTGGTACCGTGGCGGTCTACTCAGTCGCGAGTTTGGTGAGTGCACCGGCGAGGACTCGCGTCGCGTCGGCACAGTCCTCCCAGTCGGTCCACTCTCGGGGGTTGTGCGAGATTCCGTCGCGTGACGGGGCGAAGAGGAGTGCGGCGTCCGTGACTTCTGCCACGTGCATCGTATCGTGACCAGCACCCGAGTGGAGGTCGAGCGTCTCGAGGTCTGCGTCGGACCCGGCCTCGTGAAGCGCGTCGCAACAGCGGTCACTCATCTCGACTGGGTGTCGGTCCCACGGGTGGGTAAGCGTCGTCTCGACTGGGCGTTCGTCTTCGATGCGGTCGAGACTCGCCTGTGCCTCGTCGATGATGTACTCGATGGAGTCGTACTCCACGTCCCGAACGTCGACGGTCAGCGACACCTTCCCCGAGATGACGTTCGGGGCGTTTGGGGACACGTCCAGTTTCCCGACGGTCCCGACTGCCGTCTCCGAAACCTCGGTTCGCTCGTTCGTCGCCTCTTCGATATCGAGGACGAATTCGCTAGCGGCAGCGAGTGCGTCGGACCGGTCGTCCATGAGTGTCGACCCGGCGTGGTCTGCCTCACCGGTAATCTCGACAGAACAGCGAGAGAGACCGACGATACTCGTCACGACACCGGCGGGAACGTCGGCGTCTTCGAGTCGTTCCGACTGCTCGATGTGGAGTTCTATCCACGAGTCCCACTCGGAGGCGTCGATTCGGTCTTCGCCCCGATAGCCGATGTCGGCGAGGGCGTCTCCGAGAGGAATGCCGTCTTCGTCTTCTATCTCCAGTGCTTCGTCGCTCGTCATCTCGCCGACTGCCACGGCGGACCCGATGAGTCCACCGTCGAATCGCTGGCCCTCTTCTTCGGTGAAGTTGACGACTTCCACGGGGCGAACGGGTTCGACGCCGGCGTCCTGCATCGCCCGAATACTCTCCAGACCCGCGTAGACACCGAGTGGACCGTCGAAGATACCGCCTTCGGGGACGGAATCGAGGTGACTCCCCGTCGCAACCGGTGCGGCGTCGGGGTCTGCACTCTCGGGGACCCAGCGGCCGACGATGTTTCCGACCTCATCGATAGAGATAGAGAGACCGGCGTCTCGAAGTCGTTCGCAGAAGAACTCTCTCGCCCGACGGTCCGCTTCGCTCCCGGTGAGTACCGTCCGCCCTCGACCCTCGTCCGTGGGGACGGCACCGAACTCCGCGTTCGACTCGATGTCACTGCGGAGTCGCTGCTGGTTGACTCGCATACTGGCCGAGTCGTAACTAACTCTATTTACGTGTTTGGGAATGGGTGATATCTGCACTCGCGTCGAGTGCGTCGCGGAGGAAGTCACGGTAGACTCGTCGGGATGTACGAACAGACGTAGCACGTTCGTCTGTCAGCGTCTCGCACACATCGTCGGACGGCGGGGACGCCTCGTCGGCACCCTCGACGAGTTTTCGGGCTATCACTGGTGTCACTTCGGGGTGGAATTGGATTCCCATCACTGGGTGGTCCGCCAGTGCGAACGCTTGGATAGTGTCGTCGGCGCGGGCCAACACAATCGCCTCGTCTGGGAGGCGAGTGACGTGGTCCACGTGCCACAGGAACGTGTCGAAGGTGTCGGGAACGTCGACGAAGGCTGGGTGCGCACGTCCACCGTCGGTGAGCGAGACTGTCCGGTATCCTGCCGCACCGGTCGGGAGTCGTTCGACTTCTCCACCGAGTGAGTCGGCGAGGAATTGGTGCCCGAAACAGACGCCGAGAAGTGGACGGTCGGAATCGACACGCTTCCGGACGTACTGCTGGAGGTGCACCGCCCACGGGTCTCTGTCTGCGACTCGTACGTACGACCCCGTGACGACGACGACGTCGAACTGGTTTGGGTCGGGGAGGGTTCCTCGTGCGTCGAAGTGGTGGGTGCGAAGTCGCGTATTTGGCAGGACTGCCGACAACACGGCGTCGATTCCGGCGGCGTAGTCGACACGACTCGGCGGGGAGACGAACGCGACACTGGCCTCTCGGGGACGCTGAGTTGTTGTGGACATATGTCTAAAACTGGTGCTCTATACGATATAGAACTTTGTATTGTCAATTTCTCTGCCGACCTCTGGTCGGCATAATGTTACTTAACTGTTATTTATGGTCGACAGTAGCACATTTAATCCCGTACAACCACAATTTTTATCACACATTAGCGGATTTGAGGCTCTATATGCAAGAGAATGACAAGGGGACCGAATCTCCCGATAGCAGCGGCGATGGTTCGCTCCGTGGACGGTTCGACCGCCGTACCTTCCTCGGTGCAGCAGCGACGACGGGTGCTGCCGCACTCGCAGGCTGTACGGGTGGCGGCGATGGCGGAGAGTCCGGCGGCAGCGGTGGCGACGAAGGTGGCGACACCGACAGTGAGTCCGGCGACGACACCGACACGACCGAAGCGAGCGGCGGTAAGCAGGGTGGCACGCTCCAGTGGGGCGGCGCAGTCCCGGTGCAGGGCCTCGACCCACACATCGACACCTCGGCGGCGTCGAAGCGCGTCTTAGAGAACGTGTACGAGGAAGTCGTCGCACTGCAGGACGACTACTCCATCGAGCCGCACCTCGCGAAGTCGTTCGACCAGTCCGACGACAACACGCTCCTGACGTTCGAACTCCGCGAGGGCGTCATGTTCCACAACGGCAAGGAGATGACCTCCGAAGACGTGCTCGCGAGTTACGAGCGCGTCCAGAACGGAGACTACCTCGCGACTGGCTTCTTCGAGTTCGTCGACGAACTCCGTGCCCCCGACGACTACACCTTCGAGATTAAACTCAACCAGCCGTTCGCGCCCTTCCTCGCGAAGATGGCGACGGCGGAACTCTCGGTCATGCCAGCGGAGAACGCCGCGAAGGACATGGTCGAAGAACCCATCGGGACTGGCCCGTACAAGTTCGAGAGCCGTGAAATCGAGACGTCGTTCACGATGGTCCGCAACGAGGACTACTGGGGCGCGTCCGACGAAGACGGTCCGTTCATCGACAAAATCGTCAAGAGCGAGATTCCCGACCCGAGCGTCCGTCTCCAGTCGTTCCTCGCCGGCGAGTACGACTTCATCAACGGCATCGCGCCGAAGGACGTCTCTCGCGTCGAACAGGCTCCCGACGTGCGCTTCGAGAAGCAGTTCCCCAAGTCGCTCGTCTACCTCGGCATGAACTGCGACGTGGCACCGTTCGACAACAAGGACGCCCGCCTCGCACTCGACTACGCCATCGACAAGGAGAAGGTCGCAGAAGCGGCCCTCTACGGCACCGGCCAGACGACGGCGTCCCCGGCAGCACCCGGCAGTCCGTGGGTCAACCCAGACGTCGAACCGCGTCCGCGTGACCTCGAAAAGGCGCAGGAACACCTCGACGCCGCCGGCATGTCCGACGGCTACACGGCGACGTTCAAGATTCCGCAGTCCTACCCGACGCAGGTGCAGGCCGCAGAGGTCATCGCCGCAGACGCCGCCGAAGTGGGCATCAACCTCGAAATCCAGCAGATTACGTGGAGTACGTGGCTCTCGGACGTCTACTCGAAGCGCGACTTCCAGGCGACGACGAGTTCCTACCTCGCACTGTGGTACCCCGACGTGTCGTTCTACAAGTTCCTGCACCCCGACGGGGCGTTCTTCTTCACGAACTGGACGAACGACGAGTACAACTCCCTCGTCGAGGAAGCGCGCACCATCTACGACGAAGACGAGCGTGCAGAACTCTACCACGAAGCGACGCAGATTCTCCACGACGAACGCGCC
This sequence comes from Haloferax litoreum, assembly GCF_009674605.1. Classification (NCBI taxonomy): domain Archaea; kingdom Methanobacteriati; phylum Methanobacteriota; class Halobacteria; order Halobacteriales; family Haloferacaceae; genus Haloferax; species Haloferax litoreum. The sequence goes on along the minus strand of NZ_WKJO01000003.1, from coordinate 73,619 downwards.
GGCCACATGTTCCTGTGGTGGCAACCGAGCCTGTACGGTGCTGCCTCGCAGTACAAGGGTGACATCGGTGCGCCCGACGGGTCGACGTTGCAGTTCTCCGACAACTGGCTCGACCGCTAACACCGACTTCACTCACACTTTCACACAATGTCGATGTACAACTACGTCTTTCGGCGCGTTGGCTTCATGGCGGTGACGCTGTTCTTCGTCACGCTCATCGCCTTCGCCGTCACCAACATCCTCCCCGGTGACGTGGCCCTCCTCATCTTGGGCCCCAACGCGACCGAACAGTCGCTCGAAGCGCTCCAAACCCAACTGGGACTCAACCGACCGCTGTACGTGCAGTACATCGACTGGGTCATCGGACTTCTCCAGGGGAACATGGGCGAATCACTGCGATTCGGTGAGCCGGTTTCGGCGCTCATCGCCGAGCGTCTGCCTCGTTCGCTGATGCTCGCGTTCGCCGCGACGTTCGTGGCCGTCGTGCTGTCGATTCCGCTCGGCGTCTACGCCGCAATCAACCAGAACGAAGCACCCGACGTCACCGCGTCGATGTTCGCGTTCGTCGGTATCTCGATGCCAATCTTCCTCTGGGGGTTGGTGTTCATCTTGGTGTTCGCCGTCTGGCTGAACCTCTTTCCGACCGGCGGGTACGTCTCGCCGAGTGAGGACCTCGTCGGGTCGCTCACGCGACTCGTCTTGCCCGCGGGGGCGATGGGATTCGCACTCACCGCCTACATCATGCGGATGACCCGGTCGTCGATGCTCGAAGTCCTGAGCGAGGAGTACATCAACCTCGCGCGTGCGAAGGGGATGAGCCAACGCGTCATCGTCCTTCGGCACGCACTCAAGAACGCCGTCATCCCCGTCATCACGGTCATCGCGTTCCAGTTCAGTTACGCGTTCGGCGGGGTTGTCGTCCTCGAAGAGGTGTTCTTCTGGCCCGGTATCGGCCGGTTGACCCTGACCGCGATTCAGAGCCGCGACATCCCCCTCATTCAGGGGTGCATCGTCGTGGTCGCACTCATCTACATGTTCTCGAACTTCGCCGCAGACCTGCTGTACGCGTACTTCGACCCCCGTATCCGCTACGGAGGTGACGACTGATGGCGACCGAGCAAGGGTCCGACGAGAGTCGCCCCCTCATCTCGCAGTCGCAACGCGAGCGTATCGCCCGGTTCGTCCGGAAGTTCCGGAGCAACACCAAGGCGATGCTCGGGTTCACCATCGTGGTGCTACTCGTGCTCACCGCTATCTTCGCACCCATCATCGCACCGTACCCCATCGACCAGACGAACATCGAAGACCGCTCGCAGGCCCCGTCGGTCGAACACCCGTTCGGCACCGACGACCTGGGTCGTGACATCTTCAGTCGCGTCGTCATGGGCAGTCGAATCTCGCTGTACGTCGGGTTCGGTGCTATCTCCGGCGCACTCGTCGTCGGAGCCGTCATCGGCGTCGTCGCCGGATACGCTGGCGGGTTGACGGACGAGATACTGATGCGTATCATGGACGCCGCGATGGCGTTCCCGCCGGTCCTGCTCGCACTGACGCTCCTCGTCGTGCTCGGTCCGGAGTTGAGTAACGTCATCATCGCCTTGGCGTTCGTCTATACGCCCTACATCGCCCGCGTGTCGCGGAGTGCGGCGTTAGCCGAGCGTAACGAGGCGTACGTCGAGGCCGCAGTCGCCCGCGGCGAGAGCGACTCGCGTATCATCTTCAGCGAGGTATTCCCGAACTGTACGGCACCCATGCTTGTGCAGGGGTCGCTGAACATCTCCTTCGCCATCCTCGCGGAGGCGAGTCTCTCGTTCCTCGGCCTCGGTGCCCAACCGCCGAAGCCATCGTGGGGGCTGATGATAAACACCGGTCGCGGGTTCATGGAGACTGCGCCGTGGATGCTCCTGTTCCCCGCGCTGGCTATCGGTATCGCCGTCGTCGGGTTCAACATGCTCGGTGACGGTCTGCGCGACGTCCTCGACCCGAAGGTGGAGGCGATAGAATGAGCACGCACGCAACGACGACAGACCGCGAGGCCGACGACGGCCCACTCCTCGACGTGCGCGGACTCAGAACCGAGTTCCGCACCGACGAGGGGCCAATCGTCGCCTCCAACGAGGTATCGTTCTCGCTCGACCGCGGTGAGACCATGGGTCTCGTCGGTGAGTCTGGCGCAGGGAAGTCCGTCACGGCGCGTTCCGTCATGCGTCTCATCGACTCGCCGGGCGAAATCACCGGTGGACAGGTCGTCTTCGACGGCGAAGACCTGCTTCAGAAGACGGACGCCGAGATGCGCGACATCCGCGGCAACCGCATCGCGATGATTCCGCAGGACCCGATGTCGTCGCTCAACCCGGTGATGACCGTCGGCCAGCAAATCACCGAGACGATTCGTCGCCACCAGGATGTCTCGAAAGACCGGGCGCGCGAACTCGCCATCGAGTCGATGGACGAAGTCGGCATCCCGGACGCCGCCGAACGCATCGACGACTACCCGCACGAGTTCTCCGGTGGCATGCGCCAACGCGTGCTCGTCGCCATCGGGTTCTCGTGCGAACCGGACCTCATCATCGCGGACGAACCGACCACCGCGCTCGACGTGACGACGCAGGCGAAAATTCTCGACCTGCTCAACGAGATGCAAGAGCGCGAAGGAACGGCAGTCCTGATGATTACGCACAACCTCGGCGTCGTCGCACAGACGTGTGACCACGTCGGCGTGATGTACGCCGGGAACCTCGTCGAGACGGCCGAACTCGATGACCTGTTCGAGCGTCCGCGACACCCCTACACGCGTGCGCTCATCGACTCCATCCCGGAGGTCGACACCGACTACGACGAACTGCCGACGCTCGACGGCGCGATGCCTGACCTCGGGAACCTCCCGAGTGGGTGTAACTTCGCACCCCGCTGTCCGAACGCCACCGAGGCGTGTCGGTCTGGCGGCGACCCAGCGCTCGAAAGCGTGGGCGATTCCTCGTCGCGCGCGGCGTGTATCCACGCCGACGACCTCGACCTCTCGGAGAGTACGGTCCCCGAAGCGGGGGCCGGACGGAGGGAGATAGACCGCAGCGGCGACCCACTGTTCGAGGTCCGCAACCTGAAGAAGTACTTCAGCGCGGGCGAGGGCATCTTCGGAAACGTCCACCTGTCGTTCGACGGTGGTGGCCTGCCGACGATAGAACGCCGGTACGTCAAGGCTGTCGACGACGTGAGTTTCGACGTGTACCCCGGAGAGACCGTCGGACTCGTCGGTGAGTCCGGGTGTGGAAAGTCCACCGTGGCCCGCACCGCACTTCGTCTCCTCGAACCCACCGAGGGTGAAGTCTACTTCGAGGGACAACCGCTGCACGAACTCGGTTCCTCGGAGGTTCGGAGTCTGCGCCGCGAGATGCAGATGATTTTCCAGGACCCGCAGAGTTCGCTCAATCCGCGGAAGACGGTCGGCCAAATCATCGGTCGCGCGATGGAGAAACACGGCATCGCGACGGGCGAAGAGAAGCGCGAACGGGTGGGCGACCTGCTGGTCCGCGTCGGTCTCTCGCGGGGGGCGGCGAGTAAGTACCCACACGAGTTCTCCGGCGGGCAGCAACAACGCGTCGCTATCGCGCACGCCCTCGCCGTCGAACCGAAACTCATCGTGTGTGACGAACCGGTCTCGGCACTCGACGTGAGTGTCCAAGCGCAGATTCTCAACCTGCTCAACGAGATTCAGGCCGAAGAGAACATCTCGTACCTGTTCATCTCGCACAACATCGGCGTTATCCGGCACATCTGTGACCGCGTGGCGGTGATGTACCTCGGGAAGATTGCGGAGTTCGGAGGCATCGACGAGGTGTTCTCACCGCCGTTCCACCCCTACACCGAGAGTCTGCTGTCGGCGGTTCCACACGCGAACCCGAACCGCCAGACCGATCGCATCCTCCTCGAAGGGAGTGTTCCGAGTCCCATCAACCCGCCGTCGGGATGTCCGTTCCAGACACGCTGTCCGAAGAAGATTGGCGACGTCTGCGAGCAGGAACGACCCGAACTGGAAGCGATGGAAGACACGGACCACTACATCTCGTGTCACCTCTCGGAAGCGGAGATGAGCGAACGCGACTCGTTCATCACCCCGTTGAAACGGGCCGAGACTAACACGGCAGACTCGGACTGAGGCACTCACGCCTTCAGGGGCACCCCACGAACGCCCTTTTTGGAGACGGCGACGCCCGTTTCAGTACTTCACACCGAAGTCCAGTATCTCGTCGGGATAGTCACCGAAGAGGTGGTCCGTCTCCGACCGTATCTGTTCTTTTGCCCGTCGTGCTTCGGCGAGTAACTCTCGAAGGTCGCCGACCGGGTCGGCCGAGAGGTCGACGCGAAGGTTGTGGTAGAATTCGGGTTCGGGCGCGTGGACGAGAATCGCGGCGCTCATCTCGCCTCGGTCGTCACCGCCCGCGGCCTCGCCCGCTTCGAGCGCCGAGACGAGGCGTCCGGCCATGTCGCCGTCGGTGGACTCGTACGCCTCGGCGGTTGCGTCGACCACGTCGCTCCCGGCGAGCATGTTGCCCGCGACGGTGTAGTCGTCGCCGACGCGGTGGCCCGCCCAGTCGACACACTCCTCACCCGTGAAGGTGTACTCGTTCTCCGTTCCGACGCCGTGGACCTGCCGATAAGCGGCGTAGTCGTCGCCGGCGAGCAAGTCGGCGAAGGCATCGTCGATGTGCTCACCGTCGTCTGCGCGCGCGACGGCGTCGCGTCCGTGCTCCGTCTTGGTGTACGATTGTGTCACTGCTGCGCCGTTGGCGCTCACGTACGGGCAGGTTGCGCCCACGGAGACGGTTCCGGTGGTTACTGCCGCGCCGAAGGTGCTCGTCGCCGGGTCACGTGCCGCTATCGAGAAGGTTCCTGGAACGTGTCGCATGCTGCTCTACTCACCTCCTCGGTCATCTGGGGAGGATAAAATAGGCTCGCTCACCGTCGTCGGCGACAGAGTCGTTCGTCGTGAACTGACGCTTCGAAAAAATTGTCTCTTATCTGTTGTAGTCAGTGGATTTATAGGTAATTTCGAATCCACCACATTTCGTGTATTTTGAAATTGTACAAACACTGAGGGCCATCGAATCACAGAGTACAGGAAATCTATACTATCATCGTGTCTGTTCATCCTTCGTAACTGTTCTACAAACGGTACCTTACGAGATAGTTATCGACTCGACACTGTCACTCGTTTCGAACGTTCAATGCTGCGTGAGATTTTCGAACAGAAAACTGCGTGTCAGAACCGTCGATACCCACCCGCGAGTCACGTCTCGTCGGCGGGTTGGATACACGAGAGCGTCGCCTCACAGCAAGACGAGCGATAGGCCGACGGGTGTCGAACGAGTTTACACTCGCGATATCTGTAGGCGACGTCGTCGCCACAGTCGGTGCAGGTGAGCACGTACTTCGGGTCGGTGAATCGACGGACGCGGAAGGGTGCGTCGACTGCGTCTGCTCGGCGCTTGAACGCTGGACCGTGGTCGGTCGCGCCGTACGCCTGAAACTGCTCGACGTGGACGAGTTCGTGTCTGAGCGTCGCGGCCCACTCGTCTCGCTCGAACGATTCGAAGGCCCGCCACGACAGCGACATCGTACAGGTCGGCACCTGTCCGGACGTCGAACGGGAGGCCCAGTCGACCGTCTCTCCAACTGTTGTCTCGTCGAACTGCGGCGTCTTAACCGCCGCAGCACGCCGCTTCGCTCGGGTGGAGACTTCCCACTCGACCGGTTCCAAGTCGACGGCGAAATCGTGCTGTTCGGCCGCCCGAGCGCAGTACGCCCGAGACCAGCGTATCAACTCGTCGTGTGTCTCGACGGTGTCGTAGGCGACAGGTACGTCGGTGTCGTCGAGTGCCACGGTTGGTCCTCGATTCGGCGGTGGGTGTGATGGGTGTTGTGTTCGCCGGAGTCGCTGTCCGGTACTCTCGAAAATCCGTCCGACTAGTCGGCGGTCGAATTCTCGGAGTGGACGATGCGGTAGATGACGACGCCACGGTTCCCGTAGACGCGTCGATATCGGTTACTCTCGGCCAGTGAGGCACGCAGTTCGCGGGTTCCGTCTGCTTCGAGGCCACGGACGGTGTACGTCCCCACTGGGACGTAGAGGTACTCGGGCGACGCGCCGACCGAGGCCATGGAGTCGGTGAGACAACTCTCGTTTTCGCACGTACTCCCGTCTTTGAAGGCCGCGAGTTGGTCGTAGTACCGTTCGGGACTTACCCACTCGACGCCCCACGGACCGACCAGTATCTGTCGCTTGGTGTAGTGTGGAAACCACTCTGCGGCGTCCGACAAGACGACGAACGTGGCGTTCCCGTCGGTGTGGTTTGCGGCCCACTCCATCGCTCGTCTGTCGTCGTCGTCGAAGAACGGTGGGAGACTCGGACTCCCGTGGTGTGCTGAGCCGAGTTCGCTCCCCGCGTAGAACCCTCCGAGGCTGAACGCACAGACGAGGACGAGGGCGAACGTGGCGGCCATCGTCTGCCGTGTATCGAACGTCCCTCGTAGCGTCTCGGCCAGTCGGGGGACTGCGATGGCGAAGAACACCGTCGATATCATCATCGCGCCCGCGACGAACTGGAATCGCTCTTTTCCGAGGACGTACGCCGAGAGGAAGAGCCACGTTGGAAGGACGTACTTCTCGCGGTGGACGAGGACGAGTGCGGAGACGAAACTCGCGACGAAGAACACTGTGACGACAGTCGGGTCGAACGGGTAGACGAACTGGTCGAGGAGTCGCCCGAGGCCGCCCGCGATGCCGCTGTGACTCCCCGCGGCACCTGTAAACACCTGGACGCCGTGGTGTGAGACGACCTGCATCCACCACGGTGAGGCGACGACGAGACCACCGACGGCGACTACCGCCCCGCCCACGAGTCCACGAACCGAGCGGTCGAACGCCGCGTACAGAATCAGCCAACTGAGGCCGAAGAAGACGGTGTAGACCGGATGCGAGAGGATGGTGAGTGCGAAACAGATGGTTCCGAACCCGACCCACCGCCACTCGCTATCGATGAAGACTCTCGTCCCGGCGTAGATGCCGCAGAGGGCCAAGAAGAACGCCGACGCGCGGACGATACCGCCTGCCGAGAGGTGCCACTGGAGGACCGGCGGGGTGACCGCGAGGACGAGCGTCGCGAACCCTGCCTGCCGTCTCGTCGGGAGGAGTCGAGTGGCGATTCCGTAGTAGGGGACGAGGTAGAGAATCGTCACGACGGCGGGGAGCATCCGACTGACGGTCAGTCCCGACACGCCAAGGTCGGTGAGCAGTGCGACGACGTAGAACTGAAGCGGCGGGTACGCGAACGGGATTCCCCCGGCGTAGTACGGAATCGTCGTCGGGAGCGCGTATCCATCGGTACGAATCTGTTCCGCGATTTCGAGGTACAAGCCCGCGCCGTACGCCGGGTACGGGTGGGTCGACACGTACGTCACGGAGACGACGAGGCCGGCGAGGAGGGCGAGACCGAACCAGGCGTGGCTATCTCGGCCGAGTCCGCGGACCTCGGCGGCGACGCTCCTGTTGTGGTCGGTCGGCGCGGGGCCGAGCCCTGCTGATACTTGTCTGTCTGTCCCCGCCGACGCGGTGGGGACTGAACCCACGTGCTCCGTTCGCTCTGGTCGACTCGTGTTCGGCGAACCGTCTCTCATGGTCGTCTCCGAATCGAAAACGGGTTGTTCAGTTCGACGCGGTACGGGAACCATCGAAGTTCGAGGGCGGCCCACCCGAGTGCGACGACGCCCGCGAGACTGGACGCGATGAGTGCCGCGGGACCCATCCACTGTGGGAGGATGTAGTACAGTGCGTTGACGACTGGACCGGGAAGTATCGACACTTGCGCTCTGCCGTCGCCCCCGACGGTGAGGCCGCTTGCCGTCCGGTTTTCGAGGCCGAGTTCGTGGGCCGGTGGCCCGCCTTCGCTCTCGTCTCCGGTTCCCAGTCGCTCTGCTTCGTACGGGAACGCGACGGGGATGCTCCAGACGACTTCGCCCGTCTCGTCCAGTTCGAAGACCCGATTTCCGTTCGAGTCGGTCACGAGCGTGTGGCCGTTCGGGAGTCTGTCTGCGTCGCGGGGCCACTGGAGTCGGTCGTCTTGCCAGACCCACGAGCGAACCCACCGGCCGTCGGTCCAGCGATACTCGACGAGTCGGTTGTTCTCCGAGTCGGAGACGAGGACGGCGTCGTCCCCGTCGTCGTTGACGAGGTAGTCGGGATTGTGCTGCTCGTAGATGATATCGTGAGACCCGTCTCCGAGGGTTCGCTCTTCGACGAGACCGGTCTCACGGTCGAGATACACCACTCTGTCGTGGTTGCGAAGGCTGACCTGAATGTGGCCGTTCGGGAGGACTTCGACGTCGTTGAGGTGCGTCCAGTCTTCGGGGTACGGGCCTCCGGTCGTCGCCGTGTCGAAGTCCTCCTGTGCGTCCCACGCCCACTCGACGAGTCCAGAAGTCGTGTTCACCACGAAGACACGGTCCTGTGCGATGTCGGCGACGACGTACGAATCGTCGTCGATTCTGTCACCGTCGTGCCAGCGAGTGGAGTGCTTTCCGGGTGTCACTCGACTGTAGATAACCTCCACCTCGCCGGTGGTCAGGTTCACGCGTTCGATACCGTTCCGCGTACACACTTCGTCGCCACCGCAGGCCTCGGGGGTGAGGTGGTCGGAATAGAGGTATTCGACAGTCGCGGTGGTTCCTTCGACGGGGTCTACGTCCCAGTAGCGAGTGTGCGACCCGTTGTAGTAGGCAACGGTCCCGTCCGCGGCGAAGGCGACGAGTTCGGCGCTCGCTCGCGGTCCGTCGCGCTCGCGTCCGAGCCACGTGTTCGAGTCGGTAGCCACCACAGTCATCCCGTCGGCGGGCGCGACACGGATGTCGTCGGCCGTCGCGTCGGTCACCGTGGGTGCCGATTGTGTGGCGGCCGCGACGCTAACGACGCCGAGGCAGACGAGGAGGGCAACCGCCGCAGCGGCCCGTACGTGAGCGCGCTCGACCATCTGTCCTCATGGTAGACGGCGGCTGTTCTAACTATCTGGACGCTAACCTCCCGTGGGCGAGACGCGACATCGATGCCACTTCGTCGTCAACTTAACAACGGAATAATTAGGGTCTCTGACCGGCTGAAGGGTGTAAGGATGCGACCTCGCGCGCGGCGCTCCGGGGGCCTCGTCGTCCTCGTGGTCTTCGTCGTCCTGTCGACGTCTGCCGTTTCGTCGGTGAGCGTCGTCGACGTGACGCCGGGGAACCTCTTCGACAGCGGGCCGGCCGTACCGGACGGTGTCGAAGAAGCCCGAGACGTGAGCCTCGTGTCAGTCGGCATCGAAGAAGACCGCCTGTGGCCGTTCACCAGTCGAGCGAAGTCGTTCGACACGCTGACGTTGCCTATCAACCTCGTGGTCAAGGGCGACCCCGCGCGCGTTCGCTCGCTCCTCGTCTACTCGCAGGACGCGCGGTGGGACGAGACGACCGAGTCGTGGAAGGAGGCCGCTGGCGAGCAGGCCTCGCCGGAGACGGGTGAGTCTGTCTGGGGACCGGCGACGGGTGCAGACCGATACACGTACGTCGACACCGAAGGCCCCGGTGGACGGTGGGTCGACGAGTCCATGCAACTTCACGACGGGACGTACTTCGGCAGTCGCGTCCACCTCCGCCTCTACGGTGTCGGGAGTCGAAATACCTCGTGGACCGCGATTCAGGCCCATCGAGACTACTGGGATTGGTTCCGCCTCAGACACACGGTGACGAGTCTGGCCGGCCCGCAACACACCGTCGAGCGTGACCTGATGGACCAACCGGCCGTCGTCGACGTCCGACGAGAGCGGTACGGGAATGGCGGCGTCTTCGACGCCGATGGGTGGGTGACGGTCACCGAACTCGCACCACCACAACTTGCGTCCGATACGTCGGTCGAGGACACGGCGGTCGAGAGCGAAGTCGACGCCGACGCGGAACGTGACGAGGCTCTCGACGCAGGCGTCTTCTCACTGGGAACCGAGTCGACACACCGACTGACGAGCATCGCCCTGCTCGCCTTCGTGGTGGCAAGCGTTGGTGGCCTCCTCGCGACGACTATCGACGCCGACGATATCGACACTGCAACCGACCGTCTCGAACGCTCACCCATCGCAGATGACCGGTTCCAGCGGAGCGTCGCCCTCTTTTTGGCACTGATTGCTCTCCCGTTGGTCGTCAGAGCGGCAGCGCTCGCGCTCGAAGGCATCGCCCCGAATCAACCGAAGGTCATCGCAGGGCTTCTGTACCCTGTGTTCGTGTTTGCGCCGCCGTACCTCGCGCTTCGTATCCCGAAAGATGCCGCGACAGAACGCTGGTTCAGTCTCGCATTCCTCGGCTACGGCATCGGATTGGTTGCCGATTTCGCCCTCGTCGGCGTCAGTGTCGTCCCAATTGACCTCGTCTTGCACCGCTTCGTGCTCCTCGTCTCGCTCGGTCTGTTGGCGGTGGTCGGGGCACGCCGTGCTGCGACAGACGAGAGTACGCGAGTGGCACTTCCGGCGGCCGTCGGTCTCTGGGTGGCCCTCCTCCTGTGGCCGCTCCTTCTGGGCGTCTAATATAGTTAGGCACCGTGTAATAAGGTCTCCAACCCTCTTCAGAGGCACATAGAGACGAGCAGCCCTCCACGTGACGATGTCAACTTCACGACTCAGTAGACGGTCGCTTCTGGCCCTGACAGGCGTCGGTCTGACCAGCGGTTGCATCAGGCAACTCGAGTCGACGTTCTCCCGCGACCACCAGCAACAACTTTCGTTTTCGATAAAGACGGTCCCCGCCGACGCGGACGCTGTCGCGACCAAAGTCGCTCGATACCTCGCCACGCAACTCCAACGGGTCGGTATCTCGGCGTCGGTCGTTCCGGTGAGCCGTGAAGAACTGCTTCGGTCTGTGCTCTTGAACCACGACTTCGACGTGTACGTCTATCGATTCCCACTCCCGTGGGACCCAGACTTCCTCCGCCCGCTTCTCCACTCTCGGTACGCGCCCGACGTCGGGTGGCAAAACCCGTTCGGGTACGGCGACCTGTCGCTCGACTCGCTTCTCGAACGGCAGCAGACCGAACGCGGGGTCGTCCGAACCTCGACGCTCACTGACGCCCAACACCGAATCGCCGAGAACCAACCGTTCACTCCCGTCGCGATACCACACACGGCCCGCGCGACGAGACCGGACAGAGTCGACTGGCCGGTAGACGAACCAATCCACTCGGTCGCAGCGTACCTCGGTGCCCGTCCGGTCGAGACCAGACGATTCCCGTCGCGAGTCCCACCTACTGCGGCCGTGGGCAACGTGACGACGAACGAATCCACTCAGACGACACCGGCGACGACAGACACGGCGACTGACGCGCCGCAGGCAACGAACCGACTTCGAATGACGATGACCGACGCCCGTCCGACGGAGAACCTCAACCCGCTTTCGACGCCGTTCCGGTCCGATGGGACGTTCATTCGACTCGTCTACGACTCACTCGGGAGGGTGCTAGACGACGAGATGCACCCGTGGATGGCCGCGTCGTGGGACTGGCTCGACGACGACTCGTCGACGCTCTCGGTTCGACTCCGGGACGACCTCGAATGGCACGATGGCAACGCGATCACGGCAGCGGACGTCGCATTCACCTTCCGGTTCTTGGCAGACACGTCGCTCGGGTCGTTAGACCAACTCGTCCCGTCCCCAGAGTATCGTGGTCGGGCGTCACTCGTCGATTCGGTCTCCGCGGCGTCGTCTCGTGAGGTCCATCTCGGTTTCGGTGACGTAGACGAGGCTGTCGCGCTCCGGGCGTTGTCGGTGCCGATACTCCCAGAACACGTCTGGGAACCGTACGCTCGCCCGACGAGTGTCTCGTGGCTCGACGGTGGACGCGTCACCGAAGCGCTCGTTCGCAACAACCTCGAACCGGTCGGAAGCGGGCCATTTCGCGTGACTGGGACGTCGTTTCGTGAGTCGCTCTCGTTGGAACCGTTCGACGCGCACTTCTTGGCGACGCAGACACTCGACGAGTCGCTCGCCCGTTTCGAGGGGGGGTTCGCGTTCGATGGCTTGGAATTCATCGTCGCTCCGTCCGGCGGGTCTGCCATCAAACTCCTCTCTGACGGTGTCGTCGACGCGACGGCTGGGTTGTTGTCGTCGGACGCGGTGAAATCGGCCTTAGCGACACCGGATATCAGCGTCCGAACCGGCGTCTCTCAGTGGTGTTACCACGTCGGTTACAACCTCCGAAAACCACCGTTTACCAACCCTCGTTTCAGGCGGGCGGTTGCTCGACTCGTCGCCCGGCCGTATCTCACGGAATCGGTCTTCGACGGACGCGCCTACGGCGTCATGTCTCCGCTCGCGACGACAGAGTTCTCTCCGACCGGCGAGAGTTGGACCGCTGTCCTCGACGAACTGCGATTCGTCGGTAACCACCGAACGGGGTCGCTCGACACCTCCAGTGCACGCTCGTTGTTCGAGGACGCAGGCTACACCTACTCGAAGAGCGGCGAACTACTAGTCCAACGATGAACGCTCCACCACTCGTGTCGATGCTCGTGAGTGTCCTCGGCGGCGGTGCAGCAGCGCTGTTCGTCGCGACGCTCGGTATCGTCGGACCGACGCGGGTTCGAGACGCCTACGGGACGTTTCGTGAGCGCGCTCGTGACGCGTCGAAGTACCTCGGACTCCTCGTCGTCGTCCTGCTGGTGAACAAGTTAGCACGCGACGTCGGTCCCGAAGTCTCGTGGCTTCTCGGGTGGAACGTGACCGGTCTCATCTACGCCGTCGAGGGCAACTTCGTCATGCACGTCCAGTCACTCGCCACGCCGACACTCACAGCCGTCCTCTCGGCCATCTATCTCTCGGGGTACGTCTTCTTGCTCACCTTCCCGTTCGTGGCGTACTTCGTCGCCACCGACCGTCGGCCGTTGAAACTCACTGCAGTCGCGTACGCAGTCAACTACGGTATCGGGTTGTGTTGCTACATCCTGTTTATTTCGTACGGACCGCGGAACCTCCTCCCCGGTCAGGTCGAGTCGCTTCTCTACGTAACGTATCCGCAGACGCAGATTCTCACACGACAAGTGAACGTGAATACGAACGTCTTCCCGTCGCTTCACACGTCGTTGTCGGTGTCGGCGGCACTCGTCGCGGTTCGGACCTACGGGGAGTATCCTGTGTGGGCACTCGTCGCACCGATTCTCGCGAGCGCTGTCGCCTTCTCGACGATGTACCTCGGTATCCACTGGGCGCTCGACGTCGTCGCCGGTGCACTCCTCGGTGTGGCGAGTGTCGAAATCGCCGATAGCGTCGTCGACGCTCGGACTGACGAGACGTCGTCGACATAATGTGGTGCATGGTTTCTTTTATCACGTACCTTCGCGAATCGTCCACACATGTCGACCGACGTGATAGACGACGCACAGTGGGATACCATCGAGACGACTCACGACGGATACGTGGGTCGGATAACGCTCGATCGGGCCGACGCGATGAACACCTTCAGCACCGAACTCGCTACCGACCTCGACGACGCGTTACGGGCGTTCGACGAACTGGCGAACGTGCGGGCAATCGTGGTCGAAGGGGCGGGGCGAGTGTTCTCGGCCGGCATCGACCTCTCTGAACACGCGGATTACGAGACGAAAGCCGAGTACGAGGCGTGGGTTGCGGTGATGGAAGAACCGTTCGTGACGCTCACTGAGATGCGAACGCCGGTCATCGCCGCTGTTCACGGGCACGCGGCAGCGAATGGGATTGGACTCGTCGCTGCGTGCGACCTGGCCGTCGCCGCTGAAGGGACCAAATTCGGCGCGACGGCCCCCAAAGTCGGGTTGTTCTGCATGGGTCCTGCCGTCCCTCTGATGTCGTCACTCACGCGGAAACGCTGTCTCGAACTGCTTCTGACGGGCGACCTCATCGACTCGGAGACGGCCCTCGACTGGGGACTCGTCAACCGCGTCGTCCCCGAGGGTGAGCACCGAGATGCGGCGATAGACCTCGCATCGACCATCGCCTCGAAGAGTCCCGTGGCCGTGCAGATGGGGAAAGAGGCGTTCTACGAGATGACCGAACTCGAGTACGACGAGGCACTCGACTACTCGAACGAACGGTTCGCGGAACTCTGTACGACGGCGGACGCACACGAGGGTATCGAGGCGTTCCTCGGGGGCGAACCACTGGGTGCAGACGAGTGGCCTGTTGAGTGAGGATTTGGGAACCGAGTAGTTCACCACAGCGACTCTCGAAACCCTCTCGTCCCGCCTTCCACGCCGTATCCTGCCGAGTGACTCGTTCTGTGGACTCTGATTTCGACCAAATTGAGGAAGTAGTAGTATCACTGACGATATTACTCAGCTCGTTGTCTCTGCCAGACAACGATAGTTAGCAACTTGTGGCGGGAATTGGGACTAACACGAATAAACTGTATAGCGCTATATGAAAATTGCGTCTACTCGTCGGGGTTCGCGCTCTCTCGACGGTACTACCGCGGGCGCTGAGACACCCGACGTGACAGTAGTGTGTCGTCGAGAAAGGCGGACACAGTTCAAACCCGTTCTCAGCTATCGCTGTCGTTGTTCCGTGACGTTCGCTCCGAACTAGTAGTCACGATTCATTTAGTATCCCACCGCGCGCAATCTCTCCTCGTACGAAGTGAGACTCCCAACTAGTCCGGATAGACGAACGTTGTGTGTTGTATTAATCAAAACATATTTTGTTTTGTACCAGTAATTATCAGAAACTGGCCACTCACGTGTCGACGCCGATGGCTGAACACGACGATTCGTGTGTCTGTACTTAGTCTGGTGGTTTTCTGTAGTTTGACTGTGTAAATGTGAGTTTAATCGAGACAGTATATCTTTTATTTGGCTCTTGTTAATATCGTATTTTACGACGGTGGTGTGTTTTTTACTACTATCTGATGTATATGTTATCGTGATGTTCAGAAAATACTGAATATATTTCGACCAAAGACTTTATGTAATTATCTGGCTGTTAATCTGATGAATGGCTAGTAAGCAAGACGGACAATCTGATACGAACGACAACATCAATTGGGACATGGTCAGCTATGCTATCAGCTCCCAGTACCGATTGACCGTTCTCGAGCGCCTCGCCGAAGGGCCCGCGACGCCAACGCGTATCGCCTCCGACACGGACAGACACGTTGCGAACATCTCCCGGTCGATTCAGCGACTCAGAAAGCGTGGGCAAGTAGAACTTCTCGTCCCCGAAGACCGGAAGAAAGGCCGCGTGTACGGCCTCACGAAGGAAGGTGAGCAGTCGTGGGACGTCATCCAATCGCAGGACTTGGCGTGACACTTGGACGCACAGAAGACGCTACACGTGGCACGCCACTTCTCCGTATTTAGGACCTACTACTGGTAGGAAATTTGGCTCTGTTGAAATCCTATTCGTTCGAGACTTTGGCCCGTAGAACAGCCGATAGGTAGATGGGATATGTGTCAGCAGATAGTATTTATCTTCCCAGTCCAAACTGTCTCTTTGAATGAATGAATATGTAAAGCGAATCGTGGGTTCTCTCATCGAAGATCTCGATGACCCACTCCCTGTTCTCGGTTTGTTGTTCAGTGCGTTCGTCCTCTGGGCAAGTCTGCTAGATGACTATGTAGGGAATGGAACTGTTGTAATTTCGCTTCTCCTCTCGTTCATATCTGTCACACTGTTCATCGCTGTCGTCAAATACCGCAAATGACCCATCTGTGACTCCTCTCCGATCTTCTTTACCTGCCCACTATTCCGTTGAACTCATCTCTGTCTCTGCTGGTCAGAGTGACCGGTCGAGATTGTGAGTGTGACATGCGATGACGAGTTCTCGAAACTGTATCTACCACTGACGCGAGCGGTCGAACGATGGTCTCGCTTTTCTGCTCGGCTACGACCACACGACGTTTCGCGGTCGTCGTTTGGTCCCCCAACGAGTCGCCAATCCAGCGTCGGCAGACGGCGACTGTCGAGCAGAGCGATTTACCAGTCGGGAGTCGTCTCGCGAACGCCCCTTCGAGACAGTGCACGTTCGTCACGACGGCGTGGAGGCCTAGAAAAAGAACCCGACAGTGGACAGTGAAGTGTTCGAGTTACGCACGCTGACGGAGGGTTTTGTAGATGTGTGCGAGTTTCCCCATCCCCGCCTCACTGCGTTCGAGACTGTAGAAGGGGTGGAGAGATGGGTTGAACTTCGACTTGTATCGGTTGATGCGGCGGTTGTCTGCACCGACGAGGTCGTAGGTCGCTCGGCCCCGGTCCATCGCGTCGCACATAATCTGCCAGTCGAGGAGGTCGTTGGTCGCGATGTCGACGTCGATGTCGGTTCGAACGCCCCCTTGCCACCGAGACACCATGTCTTTGTAATCTGTCACCAGAATCCCACCGATGAAGTCGCCGTCCACTCGGAGCGTGTAGGGTCGGATTTGTCCCTCTGGGAGGTTCGTGTAGAGGTCTTTCACGAACTCGGCAGTCGTGTGGAACGACACACCTTGGTCTTCGTATCGGTCCGAAACCTGTTCGATGATGCGGTCGATTTCACTGAGACCGCCTTCTTCGATGGTGTACGACTCTTCAGGGGCGTTTCGGATGTTCGACCGGGCGTCGCTGCTGAAGTTCATCAGCACGTCGTCTTCGCCCTCGGTGAGGTCCACGTGGTACGTGTACGAAGGGGAGATGGAGAAATCGTTCCACGAGAACGCCCTGAGGTCGTCGTAGTCCCCGTCGAGACGGATGTGGGTGTACTGCGGTCGGATTTCGTTTTGGACCCACTCGAAACAACTGTCGATGAACTCGTGGTGTCTGCTCTCGCGTTTTCGCTGTTTCATGTGGTCCATGTTGAGCAAGACGGGTCCGAGATACGCGACGCGGAGTTCGGGGGGCGGTGAGAACACCGTGTTGATTGGCCCCTTCGAGATTTTGAAGAGCGGAAAGAGACCGACTACCTCCTGACCTTTGAACCCGATGAGTGGATACAACTCCGAACCAGAGTGCTTCGCTTGAACTTCGAGCGCTGCGTACTGATGAAATAGATTTCCGTGTGGTGACTGCGCGACGTACTGGTCCCACTGATGGATGTCGTCTTGGGATGCATACCGGATTTCGATACTCATTGTTCGTACGATATCAGCACACCCTGAGCGCTTTGTTATAATCTTCTTATAGGTCAGGAAGGCCGATAACTGGTGAGTAGGACCGATTCACCGGGAATCCCAACCGAGGAACTCGTCACAGTTCCATCGTCGGTCTACGACAACGGGGAACGCAAAGATATCGTCACCAGCGAGACGGTGGCGAAAGACGACGCTATCTCGCCTGACGTCGTGACAGAGCGACTCGAGAACCTCGGATACGTCTAACTCTCGCGTCGACTCTTCTGGTGTCTGCGGGCAAACCACTCTTTTCGTGACTCGTCTCCTGTCGACACGGTGACGGCCAGCGTCTCTCGTCGTTCCGCTGGTCGGTCCTTCTAAATGTGGTGTCAGTCTCTCACTCGTGAGTCTCTGTCGAACGTGTTATTCAACGAATAACGACAGATGACGGTGCTGCCCGTCTTCAACGACTGCTCACCGACAGACGAACGAAAAGAGGAGAAGGAACTTCCTACTCGATGTAGCCGAGGTTGGCGAGTCGCTCTTCGACTCGACTGTCTGTCGTCGTGTCGACTGGCTGGGTGTCGAGTGCTGGGTACGACCGTCTCCCAACTGGGTCGACGAATGGGAGGACGCTCCCATCCATTTGTTCGTCCGCTTCGATACCGAACGTCGCGAGGACCGTCGGTGCGATATCGAACAGGTGGGCCCCATCGAGGGACACGTCCGTGTCGACATTGGTTCCGATTGCTGCGACGATGCCGTTCAGTTTGTGATTCCACGGTTCCGATGGCTCACCGAACACGTCGTCGTCGAGCATCGCAGAGAGGAATTGGTCGAACGCTCGCGGGACGAGGACGATGTCGACGGCATCGTCGTCTCTGGGGCCGAAGAGGTACTGCTCGCGGGGAGAGACGTCGTCGAACACCGGTCTCCCATCGGGGCCAGTGACGTCTCGAAGCAAGTCGATGAGTACCTCTCGGGTCGACTCGTACTCGGATTGCGGGACGACACCGTTCGGTTCGCGTCCTTCGAGGTTGATTCGAATTCCGAGTTCCGTCCGCGAACGCATGAAGGCGATAGAGTGCTCGAAGTCGACCTGCTGGGTACCGGCGCTGATGACGTCGGAACTGACTCGGTTCGCGACGAACTCGTCGAGACCGATTCGTTCGAGGAACCCTCCGATACGTTGACTCGTGAGGCCGGTTCGGGCGACAAACTGCATCGCTCTGGCGGGGAGGCTCTCTTCGACGGATTGTGCTTCGATGCCCGCTCTGAGTTTTGCGTCTCGAACCGTCGCCCACGTCGGCATTCCTTGGCCACCGTTGACGGACTTGACGAACCCGTGCTGACGGAGGAACTCGTTGACGCGGAACTCGTAGCCTGTGTACTCACCCATGCCGTGGTCGCTGACGACGAGTACGTTCTCGGGCTGATAGGCGTCGAGGATGGCTTCGAGTTGTCGGTCGACTTCGGCGTAGATGTCGCGAACCGATTCGAGGTCACCGGGTCGTTCGTGGAAGACGGTGTCCGTCTGTTGGAACTGGATGAATCCGAAGTCCGGGTCGAAGCGGTCGACGAGGTACTTGAATGCGTCTCCACGCATGCGAATTAGTTCACAGTACCGCTCGCTCGGTGAGGCGTCGGTCGGTGAGGGGTCACGTGGGTACACACGGTACGCTCCGATTGCGTCGCGAACGTCGTCTACGATACCAACAGGGTGACCCTGTGGGTTCTCCGGTGCCGTGTAGCCCGGGATGAGGGCACCATCGAAGGGTCGACATGGGTGTGTCACCGGTGCGTTGACGACGACGCTCGAAAACCCGTGATAATCTAACAGTTCCCACAACGTTCGTTCTCTGAGATGGCTGCCGTTGACGACGCTCCACTCGTAGCCATCGAAAGAGAGGAAGTCGAACACTCCGTGTTTGCCGGGATTCATCCCGGTGTACACCGATGGCCACGCACTGGCCGTCCATGGTGGAATCTGGGATTCGAGTGGACCGTGAACGCCGGACGAAAATATCCTGCGGAGCGTCGGCAGTTCACCGTCGTCGAAGAGTGGTTGTAAGACCGGGAGACACGCCGAGTCGAGTCCAACGAGCAGCGTTTTCATCGCTCCCGTCCGATTCGTGGACATACACGGAATGTGGCGGTTCTACCGTTTTGTTATACGCGCACTTAGTTTCAATAAACGACGTACATCGGGCGTTTGGCTATCACATATGTACCGTCCTCTGGCGACGAGTTCTCTGAGAGGGGGGACCGTACGGGGCTCTGGCCTGCCACTTCCGTCGTATGGGACTAGTAACTCCGCAGTCGCCCGATTTTCGATTGCATAGGATACTCGTAACAAAGCCGTCAACGTCTGTCTTTCACGATAGTACTATGTCGCAGAATGGCTCACTTCTCTCCGCTTCCGAACACCCACAGACGAGTGTGCAAGAACCTGCCGTGGAGTTCGGCGGGCAACCACTCACACAGATTCTCTCGGACACCCTCGAATACGCACGTACCCGAGATTACAAGGGGTGGGATTACGGCGATGGGATGAGCAGCAAACTGCTTCGAGCACTTCCGTTCGAAAACAAGTGGGTCAACCTCGCCGTCCAAGAGATGGTCAAACGTCCGCCAATCAACGTCCGGCCGTTGTTCCTCGTCGAACAACGTCGAAACTACAAGGGGACTGCACTGTTCACGATTGCGAATCTGAACTACCACCACTACACGCAGGCGATGGGTGAGCAGACGAGCGTAGACTACCTCGACGAAGCGAGACGCCTCGCTGATTGGCTCATCGAGAATCGGAGCATCGGTTACCACGGGTTCTGTGGTGGCCACAAACACGAGATTCAACATCTGGAACAGAAGGGCGTCCCCAACGACCCAGACGTCGTCTCGACGTCGTTCGCGGTGAAGGCACTCCTCACAGCGTCTCCGTACGACCCGGTGTACGCTCCCGTCGCGCGAACGGCCTCGGACTTCGTCGTCGAGGACCTCGACTACAGAGAGGTCGATGGCGGCGCGAAGATAAACTACCACATGAACCACCCCGACACGTACTATACACTCAACTCGGGTGCACTCGGGGCACGACTCCTCGTGGATATCTACGCACACTACGGAGACGAGTCGGACCTCGAACGAGCGACGGCAATTCTCGACTTCATCGCCGACCAGCAGGCCGATATCGGTGGCTGGACCTACCGCGTGCCGGCGTCGAGTTCGCACCTCTCGATGGACAACCACCACAACGGGTTCATCCTCGACGCGTTCCTCCGGTACAAGCACGTCTGTGACTCGTCGCGGTACGACGAGACCATCGAACGTGGACTCGCGTTCTATCGGACTGTCCTCTTCGACGCCGACGGTGCGCCAAACTGGGACGAGTCGAAGTCGTACCCGCGTGACATCCACGCCGCGGCGACTGCCATCGCTGTCTTCACCGCTGCGGGTGACCTGGAGATGGCTTCCAGAATCATCGAGTGGACCATCGAGAACCTCTATGCGGGTGATGGACGATTCTACTACCGGAAGCACAAGTTCTACACAGTCAAGACGACGCTGATGCGCTGGGCACAAGCCTGGATGGCGTACGCGATGTCCGAGTACCTGAATGCTGTCGCACGCACCGATGGCTACCAACTGGGTGTGGACGCCCCCATGTACGTGCCTCCAAAATCGTAGCCAGAAGGGACAGACACTCGTCTCCCACCTCGTCCACAGTCACCGACGCCGCCGGTGAGAGTTAGACGCCACCTGCTTCTGCGGCCTGTTCGAACTCGGCAGCAGCTGTCACGTTGCGGGCGCTGTAGGCGAGGAGTGCCATCGAGACACCGCTCACGAGGAGGTTGATGCCGAACAGCAGACCAACCGCCCACACTGCGGTCGATGGGAGTCCGGCCCAGAGCATCACACCCAAGAGCAGACCGATTGCACCGCTCGCGATGCTCAGGAACCAGTTCGGTTCGCCGCGGAGACGAATCCCCATCGCAATTTCCACCACACCGCTCACGAGTAGGTAGGCGATGACGAGGAGCGTCAGCGTGACGAGGCCGAAGACCGGATTGAGCAGGAGAATTATCCCGGCAGCGAGGGTCACGACACCGAGAACGAGTTCCCAGATGGCCCCCGTCCAGTTTCTCGCTCTGAATATCCCGATGAAGTGGAGGAACCCGCTCACGACGAGGAAGACGCCGATGAGGAACGATATCGAGATGCCAGTGACGAACGGTGCGAGTACCGCGAGTAGGCCGATGACGGCGATGATGGCTCCTGCGGCAGCAATCCACCGCCAGTTTGTCTGAATCGTGTTCGATGCGGAGTCGGCCGGACCCGAGGCTTCTGGTGTCGTACTCATGACGCCTGTTAGATTGGTGAGAAAACAGATTAAGCAATTTGCACTGTGTGTGTGACGTTCTCAGGGGCGGACGAGTACACGGTATCGAGACTGTTCGGACTTCGAATTCGACAAGCCTGTGACGGGTCGACGTGGTCTCTGGGACGGTGGTCCCGGTGGCAGACGGCCCTGTCACGTATTGGATTGCCTGACACACGACTCTCACCGAATATTCCACGGTGCGATATGATTCGCTCGTCACGACATTCTCGTAACACGTGAATAGTATTGATAATCCGTCACGTGGAATTGACGTTCACAATGAGTAGCCTAGTGGTGCTGGCGTTCGACACCATGGAGGGTGCCAAGGGCGCCCGTGACAAGTTGTACGACCTACAGAAACAAGAGCTAATCAAACTCGACGACGCTGCCATCGTCGTGCGTAAAGAAAACGGGAAGACGAAAGTCGACCAGGCGGTGAGCCTCGTCGGAACTGGTGCACTCGGTGGTGCGTTCTGGGGGATGCTCATCGGGCTCCTGTTCCTCGCACCGTGGCTTGGATTGGCCGTCGGTGCAGTGACCGGGGCGCTCTCCGGGAAGTTCGCCGATTACGGTATCGACGACGATTTCATCAAAGAGGTTGGCGACACTATCGAGCCCGGCCACTCCGCGTTGTTCTTGCTCGTCCGCGAATCTCAGAGCGAACGCGTCGTCCCAGAACTCGAAGCACTCGCACCAAAGGTTCTCCAGACGAACCTCTCTCCCGAACAGGAAGACGCTCTCCGTGAAGCGTTCGGCCAAGAACCGACTGCCGCCTGAGCGGGGCGTACATCTCTTTTGAACGCCTAGAGTGCGAGTTCGTGGTTCGCCACGGCGCGTGTGAGGATACGATGTCGATTCACAATTCAAACCACCCGTGCGGTGGACAATCGAGCGGGATGGAACGCCTCAGCGAGACGGAGGTCGGTCGATGACTCGGCGAGTCGTCGACTTGCGACTCTCTCGGGAACGGGCGGGACTGTGGGCGCTGACGGTGCTCCTCTTCGGACTCGTCATCTACGTCACGTGGCGGTACGTTGGAACGTTCGTCCTCGGGTTGTTCCTCTACTACGTGACCCGGCCGGTTCACGCCCGAATCAGCCACCGTGTCCCTTCACGAACGCTCTCGGTGACGTTGGCCCTCGTGAGCGTGGCGATTCCCGTGTTGGTCCTCGTGGTGTGGACTATCTCTGTCGCGGTTCGCGGACTACGTGACCTCCTCGGACGGGACTTGACTGCCGAACCGATTCCCGGCGTCGACTCGATACCGTCGTTCCCGGAACTGCTCGCCGTCTCAGAGTCCACGCTTCGCGCCTTACTCACCGACCCTGGGACGTTGTTGGCGAACGGAATCGGCCAGCGACTCTTGGACCTTCTCAGCACCATCTCTGGGTCGCTCGCCGTCGTCGTGAACGTCGGCTTGCACCTGTTTATCGCACTCATCTTGGTGTTCTTCCTGCTCCGTGACGATTACCGAATCGCCGCGTGGGCGCGTTCGACGTTCATGAGTGACGACAGCGTGCTCGAATCGTACCTCGAAGCGGTAGACCGTGACCTCACGCAGGTCTACTTCGGAAACATCCTCAACGCCGTGCTCACTGGTGCGCTGGGTGCTGCAACCTACAGCGCACTCAACCTCGTCGCGCCAGCGACGGTCCGAATCCCCGAACCAGCACTGTTCGGTCTCTTGACCGGTGTCGGAAGCCTCATTCCCGTCATCGGTATCAAAGTCGTCTGGGTCCCACTCGCGTTGTTGCTGCTCGTCGACGCCCTCCTCACCGACCCGTCGGCACTCTGGTTCGTCGTCCTCTTCGCCGTCGTCTCTGTCGTCATCGTCGATACGCTTCCCGACCAACTCCTGCGACCGTACGTCTCAGGGCGGTCCCTCCACGTCGGTGCAGTCATGTTAGCGTACACGATTGGTCCACTCCTCTTTGGATGGTACGGTGTCTTCTTGGGACCACTGCTACTCATCGTCGTGGTGGAGTGCGCTCGGCACATCGTCCCGGAGATAGTCGGTAGACCGAGGGCGACAGGAGACTTCCTCTCGGAACCTACCGACGGAGTCGAATCTGAAGACGAGTCTGAACCCGAACTCGGGAGTGACGACGCCGGCCACTCTCCTCAGTCTGGGGGTGTGGACGACGACAAAGACGGGTCTGTCCCCTCCGACTGAAGGTCCCAGCACGTTCGTCTGTGTCGATTGGTAGCAATACGCGTGTGTCTCGCGCTGAGCGAATGTCGACCAAAATAGAATACAAACATACGACGAATAAGTATAAATGCGACTACGGTCCACCGGGTGGTATGTCACGACAAGCACCCCCAGAGCCCCCACGCGCTACGACTCGCATCGAGTGCGACCAAACAGCGGGCTACAACGTGAAAGCGGGTGCTCACTACTACGAATACTGTCCGTTCTGTGGGCACCGAACCGACGAGGGCGAAGACCACGAGATTCGCATCGATATTCGAAACTGACCGGTTCGGTCAGTCATCCGGGAAACACCCCAGTTTGTTCGGCGACGATAGTTGTCTACGGAGCACACAGTCTCCGAATACTCACATACCGAATTACGGACGTATCCGTGTAACACCCTCGTTCCTGTCCGTCGATTCCGAACCGGTCGCACGACGAACGACGAAGACGTGCACCCATTTATGTCATCTCGCTCCCAGTTTTATTATCGTAGAGAGCATATACGGTCTATGCGTCTCGTTCAGGTGTTGATACCCGAAGGAACCCGAGAGAGCGTTCTCTCGACACTCGATGAACAGGGTATCGACTACGCGGTTTTTGAGGAGGTTGGTCGGGGTGACTTCGAAGCGATGGTCCAGTTCCCCGTCCCACCCAGTGGTGTCGAAACGGTGATGGACGAACTCACCGAAGCGGGGATTCGGGAGGACACGTATACAATCGTCCTCCCGACCGAAACGGTTGTCTCACAGCGACTCTCGGCACTCGTCGAGCGGTTCCCCGGTCTTCGGATTTCCCGTGAAGAACTGTACGCGCGGGCTCAGGACCTTGCACCGGCTAATTCGACGTTCTTCGCGTTTCTGATTTTGAGTACGATTATCGCAACCACGGGTCTGTTACTCGACTCAGCAGCGACAATCATCGGTGCGATGGTCGTCGCACCGCTGATGGGCCCTGCCATCTCTGCGAGTGTCGGCACCATCCTCAACGACCAGCAGATGACTCGCCGTGGCGTGATGCTTCAGGTGACAGGTCTGCTCGCCGCGATTGCGACAGGTGCGGTTATGGGCTTCCTCCTCCAGCAAACGATTCTCATTCCCCCCCAACTCGATATCACGTCGATTCCACAGGTCGCCGAGCGAACCAGTCCGAACTTCTTGTCGCTCTTCCTCGCTCTCGGGTCCGGTCTCGCCGGGAGTATCAGTATCATCCGGGGTTCTGGGTCGACACTCGTTGGGGTCGCTATCGCAGTCGCACTCGTCCCGCCAGCAGCGACGTCTGGCCTCGGAATCGCGTTTGGGTTGCCCGGTGTCGCGATAGCGGCTGCTGTCTTGGTTCTCGTCAACCTGCTCGCAATTAATCTGTCTGCACTCATCCTCCTCTACCTTTCCGGGTTCAAACCGCTCGAAGCCGGGAAGTACGAAGGGGTCAAGTCGTCGCTGTTCAGTCGGATTGCCGTCATCGCAGTCGGCATCGCAGTCCTCTCTCTCGTCCTCGGGGCGGTCACCTTCACCACCTTCCAGACGCAGTCGTTCGAACGACAAGTGCAAAACGAATTCCAAGCGGGATTCGAAGAAGCCGACCTCCCGGGTGTCGAACTCGTGAGTGTCTCCGTCACCTACGAACCGGTGGACATACTCCTCGGGAACGAACCGCAGGTCAACGTTCTCATCGCCGTCCCGCGTGACCAAGAGATTCCACCTGACCTCGCACAACGGTGGGACGACCAACTGACCGCGGAGTTCGACCGTGACGTGTACGTTCGTGTCGGATTCGTCGAAGCACAACTCTCGGAGCGTGAAGAGCCAACCCCGCCACTCGGGTGGCCGTCACTCACTGACCGTTCCGGCAGTCACCTTCGGTACCCGGGGACCATCCGTGGGTGATTCGTCAGTGACTCGTGGTGGTTTCGACACGTTCGAAGTAGGTGAGACAGGCGGACGAGTGGATACGTCCCCGCCTCTACGTTTTTGGTCCCAGCGATAGTATCACTCAATCGAGGAATCGAATGCTCCAGTATCCGCGTCGCTTCGTTCAGATTGCACTCAGCTTTCTCCCTTTCTTCGTCGCATTCCTCCGGGACCACCGTCGTTTCGTCCTCGTCGGCCGTCCCCGAGTCGTGACCGAAGAGCAGCATCGAGAACGGGCCCGCAAGTTGCGCGATACGATGGTCGACCTCGGTCCAACGTTCATCAAGATTGGACAGGTGCTCTCGACGCGTCCGGATATCGTCCCGTTGGTGTACGCCCAAGAACTCATCACGCTTCAGGACACCGTCCCGCCCGGACCGTTCGACGAGATACGTAAAATCGTCGCGGCCGATATCGGGTTGGATTCCTTCGACGAATTCGACCCGGACGCGTTGGCTGGTGGGTCACTCGCACAGGTTCACGAAGCACGATACGATGGACGGCGCGTCGCTGTCAAAGTTCGCCGTCCGAACGTCGTCGATATCATCGACGTAGACCTTCGCGTGGTTCGGCGACTCCTTCCACTCGTCATCGCCATCGCCCCGAGGCGACACCACTTCTCGCTTCGCAACCTCGCCGACGACTTCGAACGCGTCATCAAAGAGGAACTGGACTTTGACCGAGAGGGGCGAATGATGGACGAGATAGGTGCGAACTTCGCTGACGTCGACGACGTCAAGATACCGACGTTGTACTCGGAGGCGTCGTCTGAACGAGTGTTGACTATGGAGTACGTCGAGAGTACGAAGATAACGGACGTTGACGAACTCCGAAACGCCGGGTTCGACCCTGCCGAAATCGCACACGAAATCGCAGACGCGTACTTCAAGATGGGTATCGTCGACGGTGTCTTCCACGCAGACCCGCATCCCGGCAACCTCGGTGTCGACAGTCGTCGTCGAATCGTCTTCTACGACTTCGGGATGACGGGGACCTTCACCCCCGAGATGCAAGATGCGGTCGTGAACCTCTACTTGGCCGCCGCCGCACGGGACACCGAGCAGATGATGGACGTTCTCATCGACCTCGGCGTCCTCGATAGGAGCGTGGACCGGTCGAGCATGAACCAGGTCCTCGAACTGGCCATCGAAAACCTCGAAGGGAGGGGGATTTCGGACTGGCGCACACTCATGCTCGAAGTGAACGACATCCTCCACGAGTTCCCGTTCCGCATCCCACCGAACGTCATGCTTCTCATCCGCGTCGGCACCGTTAGCGAGGGCGTCCTCCGACAACTCGACCCCGAGTTCGACATTCTCTCCGCAGCACAGGAGTTCCTCGCTGCACACGGGTACCGCGAGCGTGGTGCAGAGACGTGGTTCCACGGTGTTCGAGACGATGCGACGATGTCGGCCCGTTCGAGTGTTCGCCTCCCAGCGAAACTGGAACGAGTTCTCGACACGGTACAGCGTGGGGAACTCGAAGTCGAAGGGTTGCAGTTACAGCAACCACTCGTCGCAACCGGACGGGTACTGGCGTACGCACTGATTACGGCGTCGTGGGTCGTCGGGTCGGCGATACTGACAGACGTTAGACCAATTTTCGGTGCCGTGGGGTGGACGATTGCGTTCGTGATGACAGTCGTGTTTATCTTCGCACTCCACAATGCGCGAAGCAGAGAGTGACACTCGCAGCGACCTACTGACGACGATTTCGACGCACGCGGCGGGCACAGCAGTTTCGTCGGGCCCCCAACGCCGAACAGTCAGTCCGCCGACGTGAGGTTCTGCAACATCCGCTCTCCGAAGAGGACCACGAGGATGGCACCAAAGA
This sequence comes from Haloferax litoreum, assembly GCF_009674605.1. NCBI lineage: Archaea > Methanobacteriati > Methanobacteriota > Halobacteria > Halobacteriales > Haloferacaceae > Haloferax > Haloferax litoreum. The sequence continues at coordinate 46,187 of NZ_WKJO01000003.1, read as the reverse complement.
GGTTGAACACGAGGTCGAGTGCCGTATCGACCTTGCCGTAAGAGACGAGAATCGGTTCGATTCCCAGTCGCTTGGCACCGAAGTGAATCGCGTACTCGGTGAGCTCCCACACGATACCAAGACAAAGGATAGCAGCGACGACACGGGGCCGTGGGTCCTTCCCACGCCGCTGAGAGACGACGTGGACGACTCCGCCGACGACGGTAGCCGAGTGTGTGTGCGTGAGGTGGTCCCACCACCATACGTCGTCGTACGGGCCGAGCATTCCGACCGAGTGTGTGAGCATGGCGGACTCGACGTAGATGCGCTGCCACGGCCGAAACTCGGTTCCGAACACTCGTTCGAGTATCCAGGGGATGAACGTTCCGACGAGCGAGATGACGGCGTTCACCATCGCTGCCGGCTTTCGACGGCGAATTCCCTCGACGAACACGGCGACGATTGCGCATCTGATTCCGCGTTCGACGACTACTGGCTCTGAGGACTTGTTTGACTCCGTCACGCGTATCGTTCTCGTTGATTGTTACAGTGATGAGATAAAAATGTTGACACGGTTGGTTCTGGTCCAGTGTTCCTTGTCTCCTGTCCCGTGTCTGTTCGCCCCGCCCCGATTCAATACAACTTTTGCTAACGAAAATGAACTTGATTTCGTGCACGAACCACTGTCGACGCAGAATGGGAGGGTAGCGAATGACTGAACCTCGGGATACCGACCCGTCGTCGGTTCGGAAGAACACGCCCGGGCGCGGTGTCCGCCCCGAGGCGACGGCCATCGACCCCGCCGCCCCCGACGAATTTGGCCTCGTGCAGGTGTGGTGGGGTGACGGAAAGGGGAAGACGACTGCCGCACTCGGCATGGGATTCCGCGCTGCCGGTCACGGCTATCGCGTCCACATGCTCCAGTTCATGAAGGGAGGGGCCGACTCCGTCGAAGCAGTTCGCGGCGAATACAACGCAATCGCGGCGATGCCGGGATTCTCGTACGAGAACCTCGGTCACTACGGGTGGGCGGGACTGAAAGACGGTAGCGACGACGCCGACCACGCCAAACAGGCAGATGCCGGATTAGCACGAGCGAAGGAACTCGTCGCCGGGTCGGCTAACGCGGACCTCACGGAACCGCTCGACCCCGACGGAGACCCCGAAGACGGTGTCCACTTCCTCATCCTCGACGAGATTCTCTACGCCGTCGCGATGGGCCTCCTCGACGAGGCCGACGTGCTCGAACTCGTCGAGGAAAAACCGGAGAACCTCGAACTCGTCTTGACCGGGAGTCACGACGACCCGACGTATCTGCACGACGTGGCGGACCTCGTGACGAACGTTCGAAAGGTGAAACACCCAATCGACAGTGGCCAGCGCGCACGAAGAGGAACCGAATACTGACCGGATGGTGCCTCTCTCACCGGGTCGTCACTGGTCGTCGTCTGGTGCGACCGTAATGACCGGAACCGGCGCGTTCCTGACCGTCTTCTCGGCGACGCTTCCGAGAAGAATCCGGTCGACACCACTTCGTCCAGTCGTTCCCATGACGACTGCGTCGACGTCGTGTTCCTCGACGAACGTGAGAATCTGGTCACTCGGGTCCCCGTGTTCGACGTGCTCGACGACGTTCGAGACACCGAGTCCACGAGCGTCGGAGGCGACGGACTCGATGGCGTCGGTGGCGGCCTGTTCGTACTCATCGCCGGACATCATCGAACGAACGTCGGGGCCCAGAGACGAGTCGTCGACGACCGAGAGGACGTGGACAGTCGCATCGAGTGCAGCAGCGAGGTCGAGACCGTGTTTCGCGGCGGGCTTCGCCGACTGACTCCCATCTGTCGGGACGAGAATCTCGTCGTACGGGAAGGATAATTCGTCGTCGTCGACCATCCGTGCGGTGAGGACGGGGACCTCCGATAGACGGACGACTTTCTCCGTGACACTCCCGAGGAGTCGTCGTGTGATTCCGTGTCTGGCGTGGGTGGGCATCACGACGAGGTCGTAGCTATACTTCTGGGCGTACTCGGCGATTGTCGGTGCCGGGTTGCCCTGAACCACGTCGGTTCCGTACTCGACGCCGAGTGTGTCGAGAATCTTCCCTGCTTCTGCGACGGTGTTTTCGCCCTGCCGTTCGAGCGCATCGACGACTTCGTTGTCGACGAGTGTGACGCTGTCTCGGGCAGTGTTGGCCACGTAGAGGAGTTGTACCATCCCGTCCGACCAGTGAGCAATCTCACTGGCGTGGTGGAGAATCGCGCTCGACTCGGTGGTCTCGTCGACCGGAAAGAGGATGCGCTCGTACATGGTGTACATGTTGGTTGGCCCGCAGATAAGTGCTTTCGACGGGCGGTGTCGACACTACTCGTCTGGTACGTCCCCGAGTACGTCGTCTAAAACGGTATCCGCGACGGATGCGCTCAGTTCGCGTCGAGAATTTCGACGTCGAAGATGAGCGTCTCGCCGGCGAGTTGGTGGTTGAAGTCGATGCGGACGGTTTCGTCGTTCGCGTCGACGATTTCGCCGAGGCCACCCTGTTGAGTCTGGACGTACATCCCGACGGCGGGGTCGTCACCGAGCACTTCGCGGAGTTGTTCGGTGTCGTGTTCGCGAACGAGGTCTTCGGAGGGTTCGCCGTAGGCCTTCTCGGGCGGAATCTCGATGCTCTCTTCGTCACCGACTTCCATCCCGACGAGTGCTTCGTCGAGGCCTTCGATTACGGTTCCAGCGCCGACTTCGACGGTGAGCGGTTCGTAGTCGCGGTCCGGTTGCGACTCTGCGAGTCCTGCTTCTTCTGCCACGTCCTGCCGGGACGTGTCGAAGACAGTCCCGTCGGGAAGTTTGCCAACGTATTCGAGAGAGACAGCGTCGCCGGATTCTATCGTCATGCTACCCACTCTCTGCTGGACACGGATAAAAGGCAGTATGTATGCGAACGAGAGACGTGAGTGCCCGTCTCAGAAGAGACGCCAGAGGAGGGAGCGCAGTTTGTACCCTAACGACCCGTTTTGATAGCCGTTCCACCCGCTCATTCCCCCGGCGAGCGTCGTCGCATCGTACCCTTCCTCGCGAAGGACGTTCGTTGCTCGCTTTGCTACGATACCCATCTTGCAGACGACGACGATGTCCCTGTCGCGTGGGATGTCGTCGAAGTGCCGGCGGAGTGCGTCTTCGTCTCCCGACCGAACGTCGTCGTACACCGGGGCGTTGTAACTGCCGTCGATTGCGCCACGTCGGTAGTGGTCTTTCGGCCTGATGTCGAGGACGAACGGACCCGTGGTGTCGTCCAGTCGCGCGTCGAGTTCGTCGGGTCGAATCTTCGCCATTACGTTCACTGAACGTGGCGAGTCGCAAAGCGCTGGCGCTTCGAGACGTACGTTCAACACGGGGGCGTCCGTAGTCGCTCCATGGACAAGTGGGACGAGCGTTTCAGTGAAGGAACGTATCCAACAGACCCAGACCCGTCGCCAGTGTTGCGTGCGTACGTCGATACGTTCCCCGATGGCCGTGCACTCGACGTTGCGGCCGGAACCGGGAGAAACGCCATCTTCCTCGCACAGCACGGCTACGACGTCGACGCCCTCGACCAGTCTGCCGCTGGCCTCGAAATCGTCGACGAACGCGCTGCTGCGGCCGATATCTCGAATCGGGTACAGACCGTGCAAGCCGACGCAACCGAGTACGAGTATCCCATGGATGCATACGACGTCGTCACACTCAGTTTCTTTCGGACACTCGACCGGTTGGGCGACATCAAGGCGGCGCTCAAACCGGGTGGCATCCTCTTCTACCAGCACCACCTGCAGTCGTCGTCACCGGCGACAGTCGGACCGAGCACCGACCGGTATCGATTTCAGTCGAACGAACTCCTTCGGGCGTGTCTCGACATGACCGTCCTCTACTACGAGGAATCGACCGAAGAGCGAGACGACAGAACGTCGGCGACGGCGACCATCGTCGCGCGGAATTCCCACGGTCCGACACAGTCGTATCCGGGTCGTCACTGGGACCGTCTCACGAGCGAACATGAGTGAAAAAATAGTATTCTCTATCCAAAATACTTCACGGAGACTGTGAAAAACTAATTCAGGGTATCGACACCGAATGTGATATTGTAGCCCCGAATAAATAGACAATCACGCTTCTTTGGACGAACCTCAGAATATGCATCTGTTCGTACGCGAGTCCCTGTCTCTCTTCATTTATATCTTTATATTTACTCTATACTACTTTCATAGCTATTGTGATAATTATGTTACGTCGGCATTCGACGGCCAACCCTGACCGTCCCTAATTTGTTTGGCTGGACGTTTAGAGGGGTCCACGACGAACAGGTACCCGCGTCGGACGCCATCACCGTCGCACCCACCCATTCCCTTCTCGCGGCTCGTGAGATTCTCCGTTCGATTTTTATCGTCGGGCAACCGTCGTCTATCGATGACCGTGAGGGATTCGCTCGACGAGCCGCGCATAATCGACACGCACGCACACCAACCGACGGCGGAGTTCCTTCGGGATGCAGGCGGCGAGATGATGCAAGACGCGGCGAACAAGTTCGGCACCGAGATGGAGACGTGGGACTACGAGGCCATGATAGAGGAGTACCACGAGTACGGAATCGGAAAGGCGATTATGCTCGGGTGGGACGCCGAGACGAACACTGGCAACCCACCAGTTCCGAACGACTACGTCGCCGAGATTCGCGACGAGTACCCTGATTTCTTCGTCGGGTTCGGCAGCGTTGACCCACTGAAAGACGACTGTGTCGAAGAGGCTATCCGCTGTGTCGAAGACCTAGGGCTCTCGGGGTTCAAGTTCCAGCAAATCGCACAGGGGTTCGACCCGAGTGACGACGCACACACAGAACTGTTCGACACTATCGAGGACCTCGGCGTGCCCGTTATCTTCCACGGCGGAAACTCGACGCTCGGTGCCGGGTCACCCGGTGGCCGTGGCCTGAAAATCAAGTACGGCAACCCGATGCTCATCGACGACGTCGCAGCAGAACACCCCGACCTGCAGATTCTCATCGCCCACCCGGCGTTCCCGTGGGAGAAAGAGCAACTCGCCATCTGCCAGCAGAAGGGGAACGTCTACATGGACTTCTCGGGGTGGCTTCCGAAGTACATCGACGACCAGGTCCTCCACTACGCGAAGACGATACTGCAGGACAAGGTCATGTTCGGCACCGACTACCCGATGATTCGGCCGGAGACGTGGTTCGAGTCCTTCGACGAGTCCTTCGACGCACCCGACGAGGTCAAACGGAAGATTCTCTGGGAGAACGCCGAGGAGTTCCTCGGTCTGAACTAACCGACACCGAACAGCACTTCAGTCGAAATTCGGTCGGCGTTTTTCCAAGAACGCCGAAACCCCTTCTTCGTGCGCATCAGTATCGTACGCGAGGGTTTGCGCCTGCGCTTCTCGTTCGAGGCCGTCTCGCCATGGGCGACCGAGGTTCGCGTGAATCGCTTCTTTCGCGAGTGCGAGCGTCTCGGTCGGACGCGAGGCGAGCGTATGGACCGTCTCGTCTACAACGTCGTCCAGTTCGTCGGCGTCGACAACCTCGTTGACGAGGTTCAGTTCGGCAGCGCGGTCCGCCGAGACGAGTTTCCCAGTGAAGGCCAATTCTTTGGCCGCCCTGAGGCCAACGAGTTCGGGGAGCGTCACCGTCGCGCCAGCATCGGGGACCAATCCGACGTTGACGAACGACGCGGCGAACCGTGCGTCAGGAACGGCGTAGGCGAAGTCGCAGGCGGCGACGACTGACATCCCTGCGCCGACGGCGTCGCCGTTGACGCGAGCGACGACGGGAACTGGCGCAGTGAGAATCGCCTCAGCGACACGGCCGAGCGTCTCGCGGACGCGCTGGTACGACTCGCGTGCCGTCTCGTCGCGTTCGGCCATCGCCTCAATGTCCCCGCCGGCGCTGAACGCGTCGCCGTCGCCGGTCACCACCACGGCGTCGAACTCTTCGAAGGAGACTGTTTCGAGTGCTTCCGAGAGTTCGCGTGCGACGTCGGCGGTAAACGCGTTTTTGACCTCCGGCCGGTCGAACGTCACTGTCCGAATTCCGTCTTCGTCTTCGACTCGCATACCCCCGCTACACGGACACGAGATAAATAGCCTCGCGGAGGTACGTTCCGAGCACGCATAAAGGAGGGCCTCGCTGCTACCCGAACAGCACACCGTACACCGAGTGTTGGGCGCGCCGTAACCGTTCGAGGAACGCCGACTTGCTAATGCCGAGTTCGGCGGCCACATCGTCCGCCGTAATTGTTCGCGGGAGGTCGAAGTACCCCATCTCGTATGCGACTTCCAGACTCTCTTCTTGGGCTGACGTGAGTTCCCACGCGCGGCCGATGGCCGATTCTTCGTCGGTTCGAAGCGGGTAGACGCGCTGGAGTTGGATACCGACCGTTTGACCCGCTTTCTCCATCACGCCTCTGAGGACTTCGTTCCCGACGACTGCACCGCGCATCGTCGCTCCACCGTCGTTGTACTGCATCGACTCAACGAGGAATCCGACGTCGACGAGTTCGTGGACGACGCACGGGTGTTTCGAGAGACACCGGTAGGTGTACGCATCGTCCGTGCGGGTAACGTGGAGATATCTGATGGTATCGTCCTCGTCGAGGACGTCCGCTAATCTGTCGTCCGGCGGTGCGGTGAAGTGAAGCAAGACGTTTCCATCGGCCCGAAGTTGCGGTGCACTCGCATCGATGGTCACTGAGACGTTCGTCGTCGCTCTGGCGAGGGGGCAGTCGTCCCCGTCGATGCGAAACTCTGCGACGAGACACTCATCTATCATACGTGTATCAACTCTGTCTCCTCTACACACCCGGTGTATAAAAAGACAGTCTATAGACGGGCCAATTCGTAAGTGGTTATCCGTGATAGTTCTGTGTATACCGATGGACCTCGAAACTGTCAAAGAACGGGCGGGACCGCGCGAGTTCTCTCCGAAGGACGAGATGCCGGAGGAGTACCGCAAGGCCGCGACCCGGATGATACAGTTCCACGCGAACAGTGAGATAATGGGGGCGTACCTCGAACGACCCTTCATCCGTCAGGCACCGAGTCTCGAACGAAAACTGGCGTTCTCGGCGAAGGTGCAGGACGAACTCGGACACGGCCAACTGCTCTACCGTGCCGCGGAGAGTCTCGGCATCAAGACCCGTGACGAGATGCTCGACGAACTCGCCAACGGGCAGGGCAAGTTCCTCAACTGCTTCCACTACCCGATGGAGTCGTGGGTCGAGACGCCGATGATTGCGTTCTTCGTCGACGGTGCCGCGATGCGCCGGCAGGCGACGCTCAAGAGCACCTCGTGGGAACCCTACGCCCACGCGATGGACAAAGTCTGTTTCGAAGAGGGCTTCCACGTCAAACACGGCGAAGCGATGCTCCACGAACTGATGACCGGGTCGAAGAAGGAACAGGAGATGGCGCAGGAAGCCTTCGAGAAGTGGTGGCCGCGCATCATCCAGTTCTTCGGTCCGACCGACAAGCAGTCGACGCACCACGGATTCGCCAGTGAAGTCGGCCTCAAGCAGAAGTCCAACGACGAACTGCGCCGTGCGTTCCTCAACACCTACATCCCGAAAGCCGAGAAGTACGGACTCGAAATCCCGGACACGCCGACCATCGAGAAGAACGACGATGGCACCTACAACGTCGCCGAAGACGAACTGAACTGGGACGAGTTCTTCCAGATTGCGAAGAACGAGTACGAACCCGGACTCGGCCAAATCGACGGCCGCAAGAAGGCTCAGGAAGCAGTCGCCTGGGTCCGTGAATCGATGGACAGCCACGAACAGCGCCTGTACGGTGGCGGCGAAAGCCCGCAGGCGGCGGACTAAACGGAGTGATTCGATGATTTGGGAAGTATTCCGACAGAAGAAGGCCGGCGACTACCACACGCACTGCGGCAACGTCCACGCTCCCGACCGGGAGATGGCGTTGCTGTTCGCAGAAGTACAACACGCACGACGGATGCCCACCAACAGTCTGTGGGTCGTCCCGAAAGACGAAATCGGTGAAGTCGACACCGAAGACGTCGCCTTCGGTGGCACGACGGACAAGTCGTACCGCTGGGCGATGACGTACAACTTCGAGGCGGCGGCAGAGGAAGTCGCGGCGTCCGAAGACGAACAGGCAGAGGCAGAACAACAGCGACGGGCCGTCGTGGACGGTGACGACTAATGGCAGCAGCACAACAACTTCCGGGTCCACAGGACCTCTCGGACGAACAGCGCGAAGCAGTTGAGACGCTCCTGTTCACTCTGGCAGACGACGAGTTCGTCATCGCCGAACGCTACACTGAGTGGCAAGTTCGCGCACCGACCATCGAGTCCGACATCGCCGTCGCGAACATCGCACAGGACGAACTGGGCCACGCGCGCCTCTGGTACGACCTGCTCGAAGACTTCGGCTACGAAGAACCGGACCTCATCTGGGAACGCGACGCCGGCGATTGGCGACACAGTACGCTCTGTGAACTCCCCTTCGACGAGGGTGACTGGGCCGACTTAGTCGTCCGGTCGTACCTCTACGACGAAGCCGAGTTCGTCCGTCTCAAGGCACTCGAAGACTCGTCGTACCCGCGTCTGCGTGACCGCGTGGAGAAGGTGCTCTCCGAAGAGCGCTACCACCGCGAACACGCTCGGAGTTGGCTCGAACGCCTCTGTGAGGACGACGACACCCGAACACGGATGCAGGACGCAGTCGACCGCCTCCTCCCGTACGCGCTGACGCTCTTCTCGCCGACCGACGACGAGATGGAAGAACGTATCGACGAACTCGGCCTCCGCACGGAGAACCTCCTCTCCATGCGCGAGGCGTGGCTCGACGAAGTCGTTTCCGCGTTCGAATCCGTTGGACTGCACGTCGAGGAGGCACAACTGCCCGAACAGTACGACGTCCACCACGCGGACTTCGACCTCCCCGACGAAACCGGTCGCGACCAGTCGCACACCGACGCCTGGTTCGACCTCTTCGACGAGTTCACGAAGAGTTACCGTGAACTCGGTCGCCACTCGGCGATGAAGATTATGAAGGACCCAGACGATGAGTAGTGAATTCGACCCCGACCAGACCGACGCGAACCTCTGTGCACACACGGACTACGCGGAGGGAACGGCCCACGACGAACTCCCGGCCACCGGCGACGGTGCAGTCGGTATCGAACGAGACGTCTGGGACGCGCTCTACTCGGTCGAAGACCCCGAGATGCCCATCAGCATCGTCGACTTGGGTCTCATCTACGCCGTCGGGGTCGAAACGGAGACGGGCGAAGCACGAATCGACATGACCCTGACGTACACCGGGTGCCCCGCACGAAGCATGCTCGAAGACGACATCCGGGATGCCGTCAGCGCTGTCGACGGTGTCGAAGACGTGATGCTCAATCTCGTGTGGAGTCCCGCGTGGACCACCGCGATGGTGACCGAACAGGGACGGAAAGACCTCCGTGAATTCGGCCTGAGTGTGTGACCATGCGACGCTCATTCGACCCGAGTGTGACGACGACGGGCGAGACGAAGGGTGCCCAGTGCCCGTACTGTAACGGGACGAACACCGAACGAGAGCACCCGAAAGGCCCGTCGCTCTGCCGGTCGATGCACTTCTGCAACGACTGTCAAGAACCGTTCGAGAAGTTCGGCTGAACGACTCGAAACACCACCTCACCCGTGCTACCCTTTCGAACGTACCCGAGTACTCCGAGCGGTAGCACTACTCGTCCACGACTATGGGGGCAGAGCGCCGCACGACGTGTGCGGCGATACGTGGAAAATCAGCAGTCGCCGAGATGGCTGCGTGCGCGTTCGGAACGGGAACTCACGCAGTCGTCACTCGTCGACGGCGGCGGGTTCGTTCAGATGTTGAGGTTGATGTTCTTCGCCTGCGTGAACTCGCGGACTGCTTCTTCGCCCTGCTCGCGGCCGTGACCACTCTGTTTCGTACCGCCGAAGGGCGTCTGCGGGAACGTGACCGGATACTCGTTGACGCTAACCATGCCGTAGTCGAGGGCGTCGGCGACCTGGTGGGCACGAGAGAGACCCTGCGTCCAGATGCCAGCGAGCAAGCCGTACGGCGAGTCGTTGGCGAGTTCGATTGCTTCGTCTTGGTCGCTGAACTCGATGACGGAGAGGACGGGACCAAAAATCTCCTCACGGGCGACGGTCATGTCGTTCGTCACGTCAGTCAGGACCGTCGGTTCGACGAAGTAGCCAGACTCTTTGTCTTCGTCGACGCCGCCACCGCAGGCGACGGTTGCGCCCTCTTCGACACCGATGGTGATGTATTCGAGTACGTCTTCCATGTGGTTTTCGCTCACGACGGGACCCATCCGGCCGTCGTCGTCGATGCCGGACCCGAGGGGCGTCGCCTCGGCCCGCTGGACAATCTTCTCGACGAGTTCGTCGGCGACGTCCTCGTGGACGAGGAGACGGGACCCGGCCCAGCACATCTGGCCGGCGTTCATGAAGATACCGTAGTGGACACCTTTCGCGGCGGCGTCGAGGTCGGCGTCGGGGAAGACGACGTGCGGACCTTTCCCGCCGAGTTCGAGCGTGACACCGGTGACGTTCTCTGCGGCGTCAGCCATGACACGCTTCCCGATTTCGGTGCTACCGGTGAACGTGACGTGTTCGACATCCGAGTGGGAGGCGAGGGCCGACCCTGCCGTCGAGCCACTTCCGGGGACGACGTTGACGACGCCCTCGGGGAGGCCTGCTTCTTCTGCTGCGATACCGTAGTAGAGGGCCGAAAGGGGGGTCTGACTGGAGGGCTTCACGACAGCGGTGTTCCCGCAGGCGAGTGCCGGTGCGATGCTCCGGCCAGCGAGTTGGAAGGGGTAGTTCCACGGGACGATGTGGCCGGTGACGCCGAGTGGTTCGCGCGTCGTGAAGTTTACGCGGTCGCCGGGGACGGCGTTATACTCACCGGTCACTTTGTCGGTCCAGCCAGCGTAGTAACGGAACGTGTCGACGACCATCTGGACTTCCATCCCCGCTTCGAACGGCGTCTTCCCGTTATCGTGGGATTCGACGAGCGAAATCTCGTCTTTCCGTGCCTCGATGGCGTCGGCCATCGCCCGGAGTCTCTCGCCACGCGTGGATGGGTCCATCGTTCGCCACTCGCTACCGCGTGCTGCTGCAGACTTCGCTGCTTCGACAGCGGCGTCTACGTCCGTCTCCTCGGCACAGGCGACTTCTGCGTAGCGCGCTTCAGTCGCAGGGTCGAACGTCTCGATGGTCTCGCCAGATTCAGCATCTACCCAGTCTCCGTCGATGTAGAGACTCGTTGGGCCACTGTATTCCATTACAAAATACGGTTTCTCCCCCGAATATTAATCATTGTTGATTACGGTAGTCGATGGAGGGGACCGTCTCAGATAGTACACTCGGGTTGCGAGCGTCGGGGAACGGTGTTCACCCAGTCTTGTACACGCCTCTGGCGGTCGCGATGAGGGTGTCGTCTGTCGTCGCGTACACGTCTACGTCGACAGTGCCCACGTCACCGCCGAGACGGACTACGTCTGCCTCTGCCCGGAGGTCACCGGTCCCTGCGCTCAGGTAGTCGATGCGCATGTCTATCGTCGGAACTGGCTGGTCGACTCGGCTGACGAGTGCCGCCCCGCCGACGGTGTCTGCGAGTGTAAACGTGACGCCGCCGTGGGCCATTACCCGGTCTGCGTTCCACGACAGGTCCTCGCGCATCTCGATGTAGCCCTCTGCGTGTCCGTCTTCGACGTCGGTAATCTCGACGCCGAGTAACCGGGCGAACGGCATACTCTCGAAGAACTCCTCTATGTCCATGGTTCAGTATCTCTGGTGTGTGTTAAGTTGGTTTCGACGGCGCTGCGTAGATTCGTCATCTGTGGTCGTAGACTCGCTGAACTTTCCCGACTTTCGTCCGCTCGATACCGCCCGGTTCGACGAGCGTCACCTGGTCAGGACTGAACGACAGGACGTTCGAGAGACGCTTTCGGATGCGCCGTTCGAGTTCGTCGCGCGACCCGTCGAACCCGTCCGTGAGTTCGACCGTCAAGTCGAGACGGTCGAGGTTGTTCGCTCGCCGGAGGTCGATGCGGTAGTGTGGTGCAACCTCGTCGAATTCGAGGACGACCGATTCGACTTCGCTCGGATAGAGGTTCACGCCGCGGACGATGAGTAGGTCGTCTGCTCTGCCCGTGACCGAGTCCATTCGGACTGCGGTGCGCCCGCAGTCACACGTCTCGTAGTCGAGGGTCGTCAGGTCGCCCGTGCGGTAGCGGAGCACCGGGAGGGCTTGTTTCGTGAGTGTCGTGAACACGAGTTCGCCCTCCTCGCCGTCTGCCACCGGTTCTCCGGTTTCGGGATTGATGACCTCCGGGTAGAAGTGGTCTTCCCAGATGTGCATCCCTGCTTGTTCCAGACACTCGATGGCGACACCCGGCCCGATTATCTCCGAGAGACCGTAGTTCTCGACTGCTGTCGCGTCGAATCTCGCCTCGATTTCCCGTCGCATGGGTTCGGTACACGGTTCTGCGCCGTAGAGAATCGTCGAGAGCGATAAGTCGGCCGGGTCGTACCCCATGTCTTCGGCGACTTCCGCGAGGTAGAGGGCGTACGATGGCGTGAGACAAATCGAATCGACGTCGAGGTCTACGAGCATCTCGACCTGTCGCTGGGTGTTTCCACCCCCAGTCGGAATCACGGTCATCCCCATCGACGTCGCGCCGTCGTGGAACCCAAACCCGCCCGTGAAGAGACCGTAACTGTACGCGTTCTGAAGCGAATCGTCGCTCGTTAGCCCCACGCCGCGGAACCCGCGTGACATCACTTCGCGCCACACGTCCAAGTCGTCCTGCGTGTAGCCGACGATTTTCGGCTTCCCAGTCGTGCCCGAAGAGGCGTGAATTCGCACGACGTCTTCCATGTCCACGGCGAACAACCCCGTGGGATATTCGTCGCGGAAGTCCTCTTTCGTCGTGAACGGAAGCTTCGAGAGGTCATCGACGCTCTGAACGTCGCTCGGATGTACCCCCGCGTCGTCGAGTTTGCGTCGATAGAACTCGACGTTCTCGTACGCGTGTTCGACGACTGCCCGGACTCGTTCGTCCTGTACGTCTCGCAACTCCGGCCTCGGTAGTCGCGTCACGTCTTCTCTGTCACTCTCACCCATCGTTCTGTTGTCTCCCATACGTTCACAAATAATTATCCACGATGTGGTTACTCGGCCGCAGAGACGCCGAGGTATCGGTCGAGTATCTCGTCGTCCGCCGCTACCTCGTCGGCGGGGCCCTCGTGGACGACCTGCCCCTTGTCGAGGATGTAGACGTAGTCCGCAGCGTCGAGTGCGACCTGGACGTTCTGTTCGACGAGGAGGATGGTCACGCCCTCGTCGTTCAACTGCTTGATTTTGCGCTGGACCTGTTTGACGATGGACGGTGCCAGACCTTCCGTCGGTTCGTCCAACATCAGCAGGTCTGGTGCAGAGACCAGAGCGCGTGCGACGGCGAGCATCTGCTGTTCGCCGCCGGAGAGGTTCGCACCCTTGCTGTTACGGTGGCGAACGAGGTTCTCGAACTCGTCGATGACCTCGTCCACGGTCGGTTTGTCGATGTCTTGCCGGCCACCGATGCGCCCTATCTCGACGTTCTCGCGGACCGAGAGGCCGGGAAACACCCGTCGCTCTTCCGGAACGAGTGCGATTCCCTCACGAGCAGTCTTTTCGGGAGACAACGTGGTGATGTCTTTGCCCTCGAAGGTGACCGTCCCGCTGGTTGGTGTGACACTCCCGAGGATGCTCCGGAGCGTCGTCGTCTTCCCGACGCCGTTGCGTCCGATGAGCGTGACGACCGACCCCCGTTCGACGTCGAGGTTGACGCCCTGAAGGACGCGGGTCGAACCGTACCCCGAGACCAGGTCACGAACCGACAGGAGGGTGTCGTCGCTCATGCTTCGACACCTCCGAAGTACGCCTCTCGGACCTCTGGGTCTTCGGAGACTTCCTCAGGCGTCCCCTCGGAGAGAACCTCTCCGCGATGGAGGACAGTGATGCGGTCGGAGACGCGCATCACGAGGTCGATGTCGTGCTCGATGAGGAGCAACGTCCGGTCCGACAGCACCTCGTCGATGAGGTCCATCGTCGCACGCGTCTCTTCGGCACTCATGCCGGCCGTCGGTTCGTCCAGAAGGACCATTTCGGGGTCCGTGGCAAGCACGATGGCGATTTCGAGCCGTCGTTTGTCACCGTAGGCCATCACGTCGGCAGGTTCGTCGCCGCGGCCGAGCAGTCCAGACCGTTCGAGCACGCGGTCGGTGTGTTCGTTCACGTCGTCGAAGGAGTCCTTGTTGTCGAGGAACTCCTCGACGGGCGTGAAAACCTCGTGTCGTGCGGCCTGTGCCGCGAGGCGGACGTTCTCGCGGACGGTCAATCCGGAGAAGACGTTCGTAATCTGGAACGAGCGTCCGAGTCCGCGACGCACCCGTTGGTGCGGCGGGAGCGCAGACACGTCTTCTCCATTGAACGTCACGGTGCCGCGGGTCGGTCGGAGGGCCCCAGTCAGTAGGTTGAACGTCGTCGTCTTCCCGGCACCGTTCGGGCCGATGAGACTACGGAACTCACCGCGTTCGATGTCGAGGTTTACGTCGTCGACGGCGACGAGTTTACCGAACTCTTTCGTGAGGTTCTGAGTCTCGAGAATCGTATCAGTCATGACGTTCCACCTCCGCGTCTTTCACGCTCGTGTGGTCGCGGACCGCCGACTCGAACATCGGGTGTTCGGTAATCGTCTGTGGGAGCGACACGAGGCCCCGCGGGACGAAGATGACGAACAGCACGAACAGCACGCCGATGACGAGTTGCCACTGCTCGATGTACGACGAGAGGATGTCTTCTGCGGCGACGAAGACGCCCGCGCCAATCATCGGCCCGTAGAGCGTCCCCATTCCGCCGAGGACGGTCATCACGATGACCTCACCGGAGTTTATCCAGTGGAGGAACGACGGGGCGACGTAGCCGTTGTTGGCGGCGAAGAGGCCGCCAGCGAGGCCGGCGAGACCACCGGAGACGACGAATGCGCGACGCTTGTACGCCGTCACGTCGTACCCGATGAACGACGCCCGCTCTTCGCTCTCGCGGATGGCTTGGAGGACCGACCCGAACGGTGCGCGAATGAGACGGCGCGCCAGCAGGTACGACCCGACCACGACTGCGAGGAGGAAGTAGTACTGCACCATTCCTCCGTCGATAGTCATGATTCCGAGCGGAATCTCGAACTCTCTCGGGTCGATGCCGAGACCAGCGAGGCCGTAGAACACGTCCACACCGAAGAGGCCGTCAGAGCCTCCAGTGAAGTCGAACTTGAACACGGCGTTGTAGAACAACTCCGCGAACGCGAGCGTAATCATGGCGAAGAAGACGCCGGACACCCGTATCGAGAGGTACCCGACACTCCACGCGATGACGGCACAGACCACCACGGCGACGGCGAGTGCGACGAACACCGACGGCGAGAAGTGCATGAGTGTCAGCACCGAGGCGTAGGCACCCACGCCGTAGAACAGCGTATGGCCGAGCGAGACGAGTCCCGCGTACCCGAGGACGAGGTCCAAACTGAGCGCGAACAGCGCCCAGATGAGGATGTCTTCGAGGAGCGTGACCGAGTACGTGACCCCGGTCAACTCGGCGAAGAACGGTACGAGGACGAGTACGCCAACTGCGGCGTACCCGAGTTTCGCCCGTGTCGCCGACGACAACACCCCACCTCCTGCTCCGTGGAGCAGTGCACCGTCGTGGTGTTCACCAGCACCGATGTTCGTGCCGAACAGACCCTTGGGCCGGACGACGAGCACGACAATCATCAGCAGGAAGACGATGAGTCCTTCGAGGAACGGCGTGTAGGTTCGCGCGAGCGTCTGGACGACGCCGACGAACAACCCGCCGACGACTGCGCCACGGAACGACCCGAGGCCGCCGAGGACGACGATGACGAACGCGGGGATAATCACGCTCGACCCCATCGTCGGACTGACGTTCTGGAATGCACCGAGGACGATACCCGCCACGCCGGCGAGTGCCGCACCCAGCCCGAACGTCAGGGTGTAGTACCGGTCGATGTTGATACCGAGGTTCCGGACCATCTCTCGGTCTTCCGACCCTGCGCGGATTATCATCCCGAACCGAGTCCGGTTCAGCAGGAGCCACGTCCCGAGGGCGAGAACCGACCCGAAGATGATGATGCCGTAGTTGTACAACGAGTAGTTGAACCCGAACAGCGCGACAGGCTGGTCGAGCACCGCCGGGATTGGGAATGGTTGGGCGGATTTCCCCCACACAGACGTGATGAGGTCGTTGATGATGAGGACGAGACCGAACGTCAACAAGATGTGATACAGTGGGTCGCGGCCGTAGAGCCGTTTCACTGTGAGTCGCTCGATGCCCATACCGACGACACCGACCAGTAACGGTGCCACCACGAGGGCGACCCAGAAGCCGGCACCGCCGAGTGGGCCGGCGATGGCGAACGCGAAGTACGCACCGAGTGCGAACAGTTCACCGTGGGCGAAGTTGATGACGTCCATGACGCCGAAGATAATCGACAGTCCTGCGGCGAGGAGGACGTAGACCATCCCGACGACGAGTCCATTGAGGACCTGCTCTGCGACAGCGCTGGCGACAGACATGCTTAGAGGTTGCAGCCAAGGTCAGCGCAGGGAGGCAATGCATCTGCGCCCTCTATCATCTCACCGAGTTCGACCGCTGCCGGACCGCTTCCGCTCTCGGGAGCGACCAGTTCACCGGGCCACACGGGGTTCATCGCCTGGTGGTCGCAGTCGCGGAACTGGTTCGGGCCGAGGATGGAGTCCATCTCCAGTCCGGGGAGCACGTCCTTGACTTCCGCGGGGTCGGTCGAGTCTGCTTCGGCGATACCCCGTGCAGTCATCCGGATAGACATGTACGCCGCGCGGGCGAAGTTGTCCGGGTCGGCGTCGTACTCACTGCGGTACGCCTCGACGAACGTCTGGTTGTCACCAGTTTCGAGCGACGGGAGGTAGCGGACGCCACCGTAGGTTCCGTACGCCGCTTCACCGAGTGCACCGCGAACGACAGAGAACGTCATCGTCGGCGACATGAGGTTGACGTCTTGTTTGAGACCCTGACTCGCCGCCTGCTTGACGAAGTTGATGAGGTCACCACCGGTCATGCCGAGGACGGCGACATCCGCGTCGGAGTTGGCAATCTGGCTGATGTAGGAGTTGAAGTTAGTCGACCCGAGTTGCGAGCGACTACGACCGACGACGTTGATGTCGTGCCCGTTTTTCATCCGCTTTTCCACGCGCGACATCACTGATTCGCCGTACGCGTAGTCGGCAATGTGGAACCAGACGTTCGTGCCGAGGTTCTCTGCGGTGAAGTCGGAGACTGCCTCTGCCATCTGCGCGGTGTTCGTCTCTGCACGGAACACCCACTCGTTACAGTTCGACCCGGTGATGGGGACTGCCGCCCCGCCGGGGTTGTAGATGACTTCGTTGTCCGCCGCGAACTCGTTGAGCGCAAGTGCGACACTCGACGAAATCGCACCCATGATGTACGACGCACCGTCCTGTTCGACGACAGATTGTGCCTTCCGGCGGCCAGTCGAGGGGTCAGCTTCGGTATCTTCGTAGACGCCGGTAATCTCGACGTCCAAGTCGTCGTTCTCGTTGACGTGTCGGATAGCGAGTTCCGCCCCGTTTCGCTGTCCAACCGCCAGACCACCGTACGGACCGGTCATCGGGCTGATGACGCCGTAGGTGATGGCGTTCGTGCCGCCGCCACCGCCGCCGCCGAGACACCCTGCCGAACCAGTCAGTCCAGCAACACCAGCCAACCCAGCCGCCTGTACGAATCGCCTTCGGGACGAACGGGGGCCACGGCCACCGTTCGAGGAATTATCCTCTCGCGTCATGATGTATGTTCATAAGTACCATGATAACCTTCACGTTTAAATGTTTGCGTTGGCGTCCGAACAAGAAGGGCGCGGACGGGTCGAAACGTGTCAGGCGAAGTGTGGAACTACCTCGTCGCCGAGGCGTTCGATGCACTCGGCCATCTCGTCTGTCCCGACGCCGGGGTGGTACGTGCGGAAGATGAAGTGGATATCGTCACCGAGTGCGTCGCGGTAGCGTTCGAGGTCCTCGATGACGTCCTCTGGCGTCCCGAATATGGCCTGTTCTTTGAGTTCCTCTCTGCGTTCGTCGGAGAGTTCTGAGACCGTTTCACCCGAGAAAATCTCTGCGTACCGACGCTGGATGTACAGGTAGCCGTCTTTCATCGCGTCCCACGCGTCTTCCTTCGAGTCGCCGACGAACCCGTGTTGGAGCACGTAGATGGTGAAGTCGTCGTCGAGGCCCTCTTCCTCGCGCACGTTTCGTATATCGTCGACACGCTTCTTCAGACCGCCAATCGAGAGCGACGATGGTGCACACCACGCGTCGGCAGTTCTCGCCGCACGGCGAACTGCGGGTTTCGCTGCGCCGCCGAGCATGAGTGGAACGTCGCGAGAGGGTTTTGGCGTGATATCGACACCGGTCACGCCGTCGTGGAACGGAGAGTCGTGTTCGACCGGGCCATCTGACCACGCTCCGCGGAGGATGTCGACGGTGTCGGCGAGACGGTCGACACGTTCGTCACGGGGAACGTCGAACGCGTCGAACTCGCGCGGGTTCGACCCGATGGCGAGTCCGAGCGTCATCCGCCCGCCGGAGAGCAAGTCGACAGTCGCGGTGTCTTCGGCGAGTCGAATGGGGTCGTACAGCGGTGCGAGTGCGATACACGTCCCGAGTTCGATGTTCTCCGTCACTGCGGCGAGTGCGCCGAGTGCTGGCATCGTCCCCGAGAGGTACCCGTCTTCCATGAAGTGATGTTCGGACACCCACGCGCTGGCGAGGCCCGCCTCGTCGATTGCGCGTCCGAGCGTCATTATCTCGTCGTAGAGGTCCGACATCGGTCGGTCGTCGTCTGGCCGTCGCTGACACGTGAACAGGCCGGTCCCGATTTCCATGGCAGTGAGTATCTACCTCGACTATTAATAGTTCGGAACGGCGAAGGTGTGGCATGACCCAGACTAGCGACGGTACGCGCATGCCGCCCGCGCGCGTGGACCACGTCGGAATCGCAGTCGAACGCGTCGACGACGCGGAAGCGACGTTACTCGCCCTCGGGTGTGAGTGCGTTCACCGAGAGACGGTGGCAGACGGGACGTTCGAGTGGGCGACGTACGTCCTCGGCGACGCATCACGTCTCGAACTCATCGCGCCTGTCGACGGTGAGTCGTTCCTCACGGCGTACCTCGACGAACACGGCCCCGGACTCCACCACGTCACGCTCGAAGTCGTCGACATCGACGCCGCCGTCGACGCCCTCGAATCGGCGGGCGAACGTATCGTTGGCTACTCGGAGGAAGATGGCTGGACTGAGGCGTTCGTCTCGCCACGAAACCCGACGGGCGTACTGTTCCAACTGATGGAGTACCACGACGACTACGCCGACAAGGGTGACGCGCACGCACTCTTCGTCCGGGGTGACCCGCTGAAAAATCGGTGAACTGCTTACTCTTCGCCGGCCTTCGTCTTGATGAGGAACTTCATGTCACCTTCGAGAACGGTGGTGCCATCCTGTTTCGTCATGTGCACCTCGATGGTGACGAGTCCAGCGTCGTCTCGACTGCTGAGATCCTTCTGTTCGGAGACGACCATCGTCTGCGAGAGGGTGTCGCCGATGAAGACAGGGTTCGGGAGGTCCATGTAGTTCATCCCGAGGAACGCGATAGCCGTGCGCTCGACGATACCCGACCGGTAGACGAACCCAGTCGACTGGACGAACGTCATCGGACCGTGGGCGATGCGCTGGCCGAACTGCGTGTCTTCGGCGTACTCGCTGTTGGTGTGGAGTTCCGTCCAGTCGCCCGACAGCGCCGAGTGCATCATGAAGTCCGCCTCGGTGACGGTCCGGCCGACGCTTTCGAACTCTTTGCCCTCGACGAAGTCCTCGAAGTAGTGAGGTTCGTAGCTGTATGCCATACCCCTCCGTCACCCTCACTGAATAAAGTATTTTACATACTTATCAATCCTGACAGTCGAAGCCTACTTGAACTGGGACGGTGAGTGTGAGCACATGCCAGCAACAGACGAGCACGCAGAGATACGTGACCGTGCCTCGAACGACCCGTTCTGTGGTCGCGTCGGAATCGAACTCGCCGACGTCGGTGAGGGGTCAGCCGAGACGACGATGACCATCGACGAAGACCACCTGAACTTCCACGGGACGCCACACGGTGGGTGTATCTACACGCTCGCAGACGCGGCGTTCGCGGCGGCGTCGAACAGTCACGGTGACGCGGCGTTCGCACTGGAGACGAATATCTCGTATCTCGCTGCGGCAGAGGTGGGCGACACCATCACGGCCGTCGCCGAAGAGACGCACCTCGGTGGACGAACCGCCGAGTACGAAGTCGTCGTCTCGGACGACGCGGGCGACCGTATCGCCACGTTCCGTGGCCGAGTCTACAAACCCGGTCGCTGATGGCGCAGACCGACCGCTCATTCTGACGGTGACGCGCGAAGAAGATGGGGCGAGGTACCAGTTTGCTGCTGTCGGGAGCGACCCTTACTGGCCTCTGTGGTCGTAGACGCGCTGGACCTTGCCGACTTCGGTGCGGGCGATGTTCCCGTACTCGACGAGGTTCAGTTCGTCCGGGGTGAACGACAGCACGTTCGAGAGACGCTTCGTGATACGACCCTTGAGGTCGGTGATAGACCCATCGAAGTCGTCGACGACTTCGACGGTCACTTTGAGTTTGTCGAGGTTGTCCTCGCGCGTGATGTCAATGCGGTAGTGCGGCGCGACTTCGTCGAACTCGAGGACGACCGACTCGACTTCGCTCGGGTAGAAGTTGACCCCGCGGATGATGATGAGGTCGTCAGACCGACCCGTGATGTTGTCCATGCGGACTGCGGTTCGACCGCACTCGCAGGTGTCGTAGTTCAGTCGGGTCAGGTCGCCCGTGCGGTAGCGGAGCACCGGCAGTGCCTGCTTCGATAGCGTCGTGAGGACGAGTTCACCCTCTTCGCCCTCCTCGACGGGTTCGCCGGTGTTCGGGTCGACCACTTCGGGGTAGAAGTAGTCCTCCCAGATGTGGAGACCGTCTTGCTCTTGGCACTCGATGGAGACACCGGGACCGACGATTTCGGAGAGGCCGTAGATATCGACGCCGGTGACGCCGAGACGCTCTTCGATTTCGTTGCGCATCGGTTCGGTGCACGGTTCGGCACCGAAGATGACGACGCGCAGGGGGAGGTCTTTGATGTCGTAGCCCATGTCCTCGGCGACTTCTGCGAGGTAGAGCGCGTACGACGGCGTACACGAGATGGCGTCGCTTCCGAGGTCGGCGAGCATCTCGACCTGTCGTTGCGTGTTGCCCCCGCCGATGGGGATGACCGTCGCGCCGAGTTCTTCGACGCCTTGGTGGAGACCGAGACCTCCCGTGAAGAGACCGTACCCGTAGGCGTTCTGTACAATGTCGTCCGGGCCGAGGCCCGCGGCGACGAGACAGCGCGCGACTGCCTTGCTCCACACGTCCAAGTCGTCCTGCGTGTAGCCGACGATTTTCGGCTTGCCAGTCGTGCCCGAGGAGGCGTGGATGCGAACGACGTCTTCCATGTCCACGGCGAACATCCCTGTCGGGTAGTAGTCGCGGAAGTCTTCTTTCGTCGTGAACGGAAGCTTCGAGAGGTCCTCGACGCTCTGAACGTCCTCGGGTGTGAGGCCCTCCGCGTCGAACATCTCACGATAATAGTCGACGTTCTCGTACGCGGTTTGTACCATCTCCTGGAGTCGCTCGTCTTGGACCTCACGGAGTTCGTCTCGTGAGGCGGTCTCCATGCTATCGAATACCATTTACAATTGACTCCGATGATAGAATATGATAAAAATGATGCGGTCGTTTCCGCCGGACTCGAGGGCAAATACTGCGGCCAGTCCACCGGTACGTCGAAGCGAACCTATTTCGCGGGGGACACGCAAGCGACTACCATGCGAGACGCGTACATTGTTGGAGCGGGCCAATCGAAGTATGGTGCGTTCCCGGACGAGAGTTACCGGTCGCTGTTCGCGACGGCCTACGAAGAAGCGATGGAGAGTGCAGGCGGCGTCGAACCGGGCGACGTAGACGAAGCAGTCGTTGGGTCACTCGGCGTCGGTGGCCGACAACTGGGACTGTCGGGGCCAGCGGTCACCGAACACGTTGGACTCCACGGCGTCCCCTGTTCCCGAATCGAAAACGCCTGCGCGGCGAGCGGGTACGCGGTTCGGCAGGCAGTTCAAGCAGTCAAAAGCGGGATGGCCGACGTCGCCCTCGCCGGCGGGTACGAAGTCATGACCGACATGAGCGGCGACGTCGCGAAGTATTGGCTGGGCGTGAGTGGCGAGACGGAGTGGGAACGACTCACGGGCACGACGTTCTCGGGCGTCTACGCGCAGATGGCGTCCTCCTACCTCGACACCTACGACGACGCGTCACCCGACCACTTCTCTAAAGTCGCGGTGAAGAACCACGCGAACGGTGCGAAGAACCCCAAGGCACACCTCGGGTTCGAGTGCTCTCTCGACGACGCGCGAAACGCACCCGTCGTCGCCGACCCGTTGAACCTCTATCACTGCTGTCCGACTTCTGACGGTGCCGCAGCGGTCATCGTCGCCAGCGAAGACGTGGCCAGCGCCTGCGACGACGCGGTTCGTGTGGCAGGCGTCGGTGCCGCCTCGGAACGCGTTGGTCTCTTCCAGCGCGACGACTACACCTCGATTCGCTCGTCCGCCCAGGCGGCCGAAACTGCATACGAGATGGCAGGCCTCGGCCCGGACGACGTGGACTTCGCGGAAGTCCACGACTGCTTCGCCATCGCCGAACTCATGGCGTACGAAGACCTCGGATTCTGCGAGCGTGGCGGCGCGCCCGAACTCGTCGACGACGGTGTCACCGAGTTAGGTGGTGACTTACCTGTCAATCCGTCGGGCGGCCTGAAGTCGAAGGGCCATCCCATCGGTGCGACCGGTGCGGGACAGGCAGTCGAGGCGTTCAAGCAACTCACCGGACACGCCGACGACCGACAGGTGTCGGACGCGAACGTCGGCCTCACCCACAACGTGGGTGGTTCGGGCGGCGCTGCGGTCGTTCACGTCCTCGAAGGAGGTGTGCTATGAACGCAATCGCCGGCGTGGGCGCGTACGTCCCCCGACTGTTCCTGCCCGCGGACGCCTACCGCGAAGCGTGGGGCAAAGGCGGGGCCGCAGGTGTCGAACGCGTGGCCGTCGCGGATGCCGACGAAGACACGCTCACGATGGCTACCGAGGCAGGACGGCGTGCACTCGCGGCCGCAGATATCGACGCGGGTGAACTCGAACACCTCGCATTCGCGACGACGACCCCACCGGCCGACGAGGAAGAAGCGACCGTTCGTCTCGCGTCGCTCCTCGGCGTCACGTCGACTGCGACGACTCGACAGTACGGCGGCGGAACCAGCGCAGGCGCAGTTGCGCTCGCGGCCACACTCGACGTGTCGGGACCTGCACTGGTCGTCGTCTCCGACGCCCCACAAGGCGCGCCCGAGAGCGACGAGGGCGCTGGTGCGGGCGCTGGCGCAGCAGCAATCGTCCTCGCCGAAGGCGGGCCACTCACCGTCGACGACGTGGGTGAACACAGTGACCCGTACCCCGGAACCAGATTCCGTCAGCGTGGGAAAGCCGACACAGCGTCTATCGGCATCACGCAGTACGAACGCGACGCGTTCACGTCGGCAGTCGCCGGCGCAGTCGACGCACTCGATGCGGACGTGTCAGATGTGGATGCTGCCGCGCTCACTTCACCCGACGGGAAACTCCCGTACCGCGCAGCGGGTGCCGTCGGTGTCTCGACGACGCAAATCCACGCGGGGACCATCGTCTCGCAGACTGGCGACACTGGCGCAGCAGGACCGTTCCTTGGCCTCGCGTCCGCCCTCGAAGACGGGGCGGAGTCGATACTCCTCGTCGGGTGGGGCGGCGGTGCGGGTGCGACTGCACTCTCGCTCTCGGCAACCGGAGACACGCCAGTCGACGCTGTGCTCGACGGAGACACTGAACTCTCGTACGCGGAGGCACTGCGACGACGCGGAACCATCACCGGTGAGGAACCCGAAGGCGGTGGCGCGTACGTGAGCGTGCCGACGTGGCGACAGACGATTCCGCAGCGTCACAGACTGGTCGCGGGACGCTGTCGTGAGTGCGACTCGCTCGCGTTCCCGCCCGAGGGAGCGTGTACAGCGTGCGGGTCACTCGAAGGCTACGACGACACCACCCTCTCGGGTGAGGGCACTGTCGAGGCGGCGACAGCAATCGGGCAGGGCGGTGCACCGCCCGAGTTCGTCGAACAGCAGCAACGCTCCGGGTCGTTCGGCGTCGCAATCGTCGCGTTCGACGGCCCGGACGGCGAAGAGTCCGTGAGCGTCCCTGCACAAGTTGTCCACTCCCCCGCCGGCACACCGACCATCGGTGACCGTGTCGTGGCGGTTCCCCGCCGCATCTACGAGCAAGAGAGCGTCGTCAGGTACGGATTCAAAGTGGTCCCGACGGCGGCACAGCGCTGACGCTCAGCCTCCGACACTTCTCTTTCAGACTCGTTCGAACACCGTCGCGACGCCCTGTCCGAACCCGACACACATAGTCGCGAGGCCGTACCGGCCGTCACGTCGGTCGAGTTCGTGCAAGAGCGTCGTCGCGATGCGTGCGCCCGAGCATCCGAGTGGATGGCCGAGGGCGATTGCGCCGCCGTTGACGTTCAGTTTGTCGTCGTCGATATCGAGTTCCCGTTTGCAGTAGAGGCTCTGTGAGGCGAACGCCTCGTTGAGTTCGACGAGGTCCATCTCGTCGATTGTCAATCCCGCCTCGTCGAGTGCCGCGCGCGTCGCGGGGACCGGACCGATACCCATCACTTCGGGGTCGACGCCGACGACTGCGCGTGAGACGACGCGGCCGAGGACAGGGAGGTCGTGTTCTTCGGCATAGCTCTCTGCGGTGACGAGGGCACCGGCCGCCCCGTCAGTCAGGGGCGACGCGTTTCCGGGCGTGACCGACGCGTCGTCGTCGTCCGCGAAGACCGTCGGGAGTGAATCGAGAACTTCGAGCGACGTGTCGCCTCGCGGCCCTTCGTCGTGTTCGACGGTCCCGTCTGGGGTCTCCACCGGAACGATTTCGTCGGCGAATCGGCCGGAATCTCGGGCCGCGATTGCTCGCTCGTGTGAACGCAGGGCGAACGCGTCCTGGTCGGCGCGCGAGATGTCGTACCGTCGGGCGACCGTCTCTGCGGTCATACCCATCGAGAGCGACCCACCGCCATCGTATCGCTCTTTCAACGAGGGGTGAAGCCAATCGGAGAACGGCACACTGGACATGTGTTCGACCCCAGCAATCGAATACACGTCGCCATCACCTGCTTCGACTGCGCGTGCTGCGTCGTTCAGCGTCGTCAGCGACGACCCGCAGAGACGCGACAGCGTCGCACCGGGAACGGACTCGGGAAAGCCACCGGCCAAGAGCGACTGTCGCGCGAGATTCCTGCCTTGTTCTCCTTCTTGATTCGCACACCCGAGTCGGAAGTCGACCCACTCGTCCGGAGAGACACCGGTTCGGTCGGAGAGTGCGTCGAGAATCGAGATGACTAGGTCTTCGGGATGTACGTCGGCGAACCCGCCACCCTTCTTGGCTTGCGGCGTTCGCACTGCGTCGACGACGACTGCTCGCTCGTTGGAACCGCTCATACGCAGTGGTGTGACACCATCCGTCTTGAATCTTCGTCAGAAGAGAGGCAAACGATTATGATGGTTCCCGAATCCTGTTTGCATAATGCACATTAGTGTACTCGGCGCTGGGACCATGGGCCACGGCATCGCACAGGTGTCCGCCATGGCCGGCCACGAGGTAACCATGCGAGATATCGAAGACGAGTACGTCCAGAACGGTCTGGACGCCATCGAGCGGAATCTTCAGGGCGGTGTCGACCGAGACAAGGTGACGCCGGCCGAGATGGCGGAGACACTCGACCGTATCTCTGGGACCACCTCACTCAAGGATGCCGTCACCGGGGCAGACCTCGTCGTCGAGGCCGTTCCCGAGGACATGGAGTTGAAGCAAGACACCGTCAGTGAAGTCGAGTCTCTCGTCGGCGACGACACCATCATCGCGTCGAACACGTCGTCACTCTCCGTGACGGAGATTATGAGTGCGCTCGACGACCCCGGACGTGGTATCGGCCTCCACTTCTTCAACCCCGTCCACATCATGGCCCTCGTGGAAGTCGTCGTCGCCGAACAGACCGACACCGACACGCTCGAATTCGCCACGGAGTACGTCGAAGGCATCGACAAGACTGTCGTCGAAGTCGGCGACTCGCCCGGGTTTGCCTCCTCGCGCCTCGGCGTCGCCCTCGGTGTCGAAGCGATGCGGATGGTTCAGGAAGGTGTCGCCTCACCCCGTGACATCGACGCGTCGATGGAACTCGGCTACAACCATCCGATGGGGCCCGTCGAACTCGGTGACGTGGTCGGACTCGACGTTCGACTCGGCATCCTCGAATACCTCCGCGAAGAACTCGGCGAACGATTCCGTCCGCCGCAGATTCTCAAGCGGAAGGTCCGTGCCGGCAAACTCGGGAAGAAGACCGGCGAGGGGTTCTACGTCTGGGAAGACGGCGAAATCGTCGGCGTGAGCGAGGACGTGATGAGCAGATGAGCGACGTCGAAGCAGTCGCCGCGGAGTGCGAGACGGTCGACGCCGTCGTCGACGACCGAGTCGAAGGCGTCGTCACCATCACGATGAACCGGCCCGACGCACGAAACGCGCTCAACGCGACCCTTCGTGCGGAACTCAAGCGCGTCCTCGACGCCGTCGAAGACAGTTCCGCACGGGTCGTCGTCCTGACCGGCGCGGACGAAGCGAAGGCGTTCGTCGCGGGTGCCGACGTGAAAGAACTCAGAGAGCGTGACATGCTCGAACAGCGGGAAGCGAGCAAACGCCCCCGCGTGTACGAGTACGTCGACGACCTGAAACAACCGGTCATCGCTCGCATCAACGGGCACGCTCTCGGTGGCGGTTGCGAGTTGATACAGGCGTGTGACGTTCGCATCGCCCACGAACGCGCGAAGATAGGCCAACCGGAGATAAACCTCGGAATCATGCCCGGCGGGGGTGGCACCCAACGCCTCGCCCGCCTCGTCGGCGAAGGGCACGCGATGCGACTCATCCTCACCGGAGAACTCATCTCCGCAGACGAGGCCACCGATATCGGTCTCGTAGACGAAGTCTACGGCGACGAGGAGTTCGACGAACGCGTGTACAAACTCGCGGAGATGATGGCGACGAAGAGCCCCGTCGCACTCGAGTTCGCCAAGAAAGCAGTCAAGGCCGCCTCGCGGATGGACCTCGAACAGGGAATCGAGTACGAAGCAGAACTGTTCTCTCAACTCTTCGGCGGGCCAGACAAGAACGAAGGAATCGACGCGTTCTTCGAAGACCGAGAACCCGAGTGGCACGAACGGTGATGTTCGAGTAGCTCGAACACTTTCGGACACTTCGATTTTAGTACG
Organism: Haloferax litoreum; assembly: GCF_009674605.1. Classification (NCBI taxonomy): domain Archaea; kingdom Methanobacteriati; phylum Methanobacteriota; class Halobacteria; order Halobacteriales; family Haloferacaceae; genus Haloferax; species Haloferax litoreum. Next base: position 18,558 of record NZ_WKJO01000003.1, on the reverse strand, counting down.
AACGTATGGATTTGTGGCCTCATAGGAGAATTTTGTCGGCGAGAGACGAAATTTCGTCGTGTATTTCGCTCACAGTTGGAATTTAACCCGTGCGACTCCCTCGAACCGGCCGACCAACGTTCCGCTCTTTCGAACGAGTGTCCGCAAACGTAGAACGCACGTACGAAACGATAGAACGTCTGTTCGATTGGGTGACACTATTGACTGTCGAAGGACGGGTGTGCGACGAACCACGACGGAGTCCCAACCACTCTCTCTACGGACGCCCTTGAGAAAGCCTGATGCGAGTGTTCTCCCGCCTTCCAGCGCGATTGGGCGAAGACCCTGAGAAGAACTGGGTCTCGGTAACGGAGTCGTCAGAGAGCCTATTACACTCGTACGGCAGTAACAGTCACGACATCGAGACTGTTGACGCTCGTACACCCCATTACAATAGTACGTGTGTAATTACCCAGTATATCGCGGGGGTTCTGCCCGCATTCATCACGATTGTTTCAGATACTTGTGTTCGAACATTTCGAACAAAGAGAATCGAGGTCGAACGCCGGGAATTACCGGGGTTGAGGCGGTGAGTAAGTATGTAACTACACGGCATCGCAGAATCCACCACCGACTACTGTTCGAGCTGTTCGAACTAGTGTTCGACAGAGTGAGTACGTCGAGAAGGTACGTCTCGGCCGGTCAGGCGAAGTTGAGGTTGATTTCGACTTCGTTCGCCGCCCCCAAGAGGAGGTTAGCCAAGTCGACAGTCAACCGTTCACCTTTGAGTCGATTCGACGGCCCAGAGATACTGATTGCACCGACTGGATAGCCGTCTTGGTCGGTGACGACGACACCGACAGCGTGGAGTTTCGGGACGATTTCCTCGCGATTGAGTGCGAATCCCCGGTCACGAATCGTCTGCAACTCCTCGAAGAGTTCGTCTGTGTCGGTAATCGTGTGAGAAGTCTTCGCCGGCAGGCCATGCTGGTCGACGATAGCCTCGACGCGTTCGTCGGAGAACGCCGAGAGGATGGCTTTGCCGGCGGCGAGTTGGTGGAGGTACGAACGCGTGCCCTCTCTGGCCGGTGTGCGAACCGAGTGTTTTCCCGCCGCACCGTAGAGGTGGAACCCTCGCCCCTGTTCTTCCGTGACACACCACACCTTCTCACCGGTCTCTTCGGCGAGTTCGTCGACCTTTGGTTTCGCGACTTCGTAGAATTGGTGCTGGTTGCGTGCGTAGATGCCGAAGTCGAGGAGTCGGAGGCCGACACGGTACCCGCCTTCGTCCGGGACGACGAAACCCTCCTGTTCGAGGGTCTTCAGGTGTCGGTGCACTGTACTCTTGGCCAGTCCGAGTTCGGAAGCGAGTTTCGTCGGTCCGAGCGGTCCTCGTTCTTTGAGGCGTTCGAGGATGGCGAAAGACGTCGTCGCCGTCTTCACCGGACGGCGTTGTTCGTTAGTCATCGTGTGCCGTCTGTTCTCATCATGCATAAATCTGTTCGAACCCTTCGAACGTGTGTTCATTCAGTTCGAACACACGGACCGGCGATAGAGCAAAGTACCCCCCAGTGAGATACCTGACGTGCATGATTAAATTGGTGAATCTCGTGGTCCGCAAGCCGGACTACTCGCACGAGGAGTTCGTCGAGCGCTGGACCGGGTCGCACGCCGAACTCGCGAAGGACCTTCCCGGACTCGTGAAGTACGCGACCAGTCTCCCGACGAGTCCAGAACAGTCCGAGTACGACGGCATCGTGGAACTCTACTTCGAAGACATGGACGCACTGAAAGCGGCGTTCGGTTCCGAAATCGGAGAGCGTGTGAACGCCGACGCCGCCGAGTTCATCGACATGGAGCAGGGCCCGACGCTCTACGTCGAAGAGACGACGCAACTCGACAGGACGTGAACGACAGATGGACACTAGCGAACGACTCGTCGAAAGTTTGGAACGTCTCGGTGTAGAACGGGTCTTCGGGTATCCCGGTGGTCGAATCATCGAACTGTTCGACGACCTTCCGGAGTCGACCATCGAACTCGTCCGGCCACGTGACGAGCGAGAAGCGAGCGTCATGGCTGAGATGCACGGGCGGTTGACCGGCGAACCGGGGGTCCTCGCCGGGCAAGGCCCGTGGATTGGGAGTCTCGGCCTCATCGGCCAGATGGAAGCGCGCCTCGCGTCGTCGCCGATGGTCGCGATAACCGAAGCCTCAGAGCGCGGTAACTACTCCACTATCGCCCCGTATCAACAGTCGCGCGGCGACTACGGTGGCCTCGACCTGCCGAAGATTCTCGACGCCGTCACCAAGGAACACTGGTTCCCGCGGACGCCGACAGAGACGGTTCGAAGCCTCCAACTCGCGTTCAAACACGCAGTGGCAGGGCGTCCGGGTCCGACGGCGGTCATCCTCGACGGAGACGCAGTCACAGACGAGTACCCAGACGACGTCCTCCCGCCGGTCTGGGACGAAGAGACCCAGACACGGACGTGGAAGGCCGCCCCGACAGCGCGCGACGTTGCTGCAGCAGTCGAAGCACTCGAAGGCGCTGAGCGCCCGGTCATCATCTCCGGGAACGGCGTCCACGCCGCAGGCGCGTACGACGAGTTGCAGGACGCCGCCGACGCGTACGAGGCGGCCGTCGTGACTTCGTACCTCGGGAAGTCCACGTTCCCCGAGACGCACCGCCTCGCTGGCGGCGTCATCGGCTCGTTCGGCCACGAGGGGGCGAACCAACTCGTAAGTGACGCGGACGTGTTGCTCGTCGTCGGATGCCGGATGAATCCGATGGACACCAACTGGCAGTCCCCCGACTTCATCCGCCCCGACGAACAGACCATCATCCACGCCGACATCGACCCCCGAAACGCTGGATGGGTCTACCCCGCTGACGTAGGCCTCATCGGCGACGCCGCGGAGTCACTCCGCGAACTCGCCGCCTCCGGTGGCAACGACAACGACTGGGCAGCAGACCGCGCCGAGTCGGCCAAAGACTCCTTCCACGCACCCGAGTGCGATTCTGACGCCACCCCAATCCTCCCGCAACGAGCAATCAAGGAAATCGAGCGTGTCGTCGACGAGGACACCATCGTCACGGCCGATTCGGGGAACAACCGATTCTGGCTTCTCAACTACCTGCAGGTGCCCGCCGTGCAGACCTACTACGGGTCCGGCGGCGTCGGCGGAATGGGGTGGGCGACGCCCGCCGCCGTCTCGGCAGCACTCGCCACGGACAAGCACGTCATCGGCGTCGCGGGCGACGGCGGATTCGCCATGACGATGACCAGCGTCGAGACTGCCGTCGAGCACGGCGTCGCACCGACGTTCGTCGTCCTCAACGACACCAGTCTCGGGATGGTTCGCCAGATGCAACACGGCCCCGACGACATCTCCGGCGTCGAGTTCCACGACACGGACTTCACGCGCGTCGCCGAGGCGTTCGGCGCGGAAGGCGTTCGTGTCGAGACACCGGGTGAACTCGGTGACGCACTCGCCGACGCGAGAGGGAACGACGTGCCGACGGTCATCGACGTGCGCATCGACCGCGAACCCGACATGGCCGAGACGCTCCAGTCGTCGTTCTACGCCGAAGTCGGTGGCCTCCACGAGTAGCCCCGGAGAATCACCCTCACGGAAACACTTTTCTGATACGCAATGAGAGGTACGATAGCATGTCATCATCGACCGTGATGGTCACCGGCGGAACCGGCTTCATCGGTTCGTACGTCGCGTTAGACCTCGTAGAGGAGGGACACGACGTCGTCGCGTACGACCTCTCGACCGACCCTCGCATTCTGGAGAAACTGGGCATCGCCGACGACGTGACGATACGACGCGGCGACGTAACCGACCCGACCGACGTGGTTCGAGCAGTCAAAGAGACGGGGACGACACACATCATCCACCTCGCCGCACTCTTGACGACGACGGCGCGCGAGAACCCCCGTGCCGCACTCGACGTGAACGTGATGGGGACGAACAACATCTTCGAGGCCGCACGGGCACTGCCCGACCAGGTCGAGCGTGTGGCGTGGGCCTCCTCTGCGGCGGTCTACGCACCACCGACCAACTACGGTGACGACTTCGTCACCGAATCTGACCTCGTCTATCCGGACACGCTCTACGGGGCGACCAAAGAGTACAACGAGCACCAAGCGCGCGTCTACCACGAGGACTTCGGCGTCTCACACGTCGCCATCCGACCGACCGTGGCCTACGGTCCCTACCGCGAGACCGGTGGGTCGGCGTTCCTCGCGAACATCATCGAGAAACCCGCGCTGGGTGAACCGTTCAGCGTCGAGTACGGCGACCAAGTCATCGACTGGCAACACGTCCGCGACATCGCGCAGGCGTTCCGGAAGGCCGCATTCACACCGGACGAAGACCTGACACAACGCGTCTACAACGTCCGTGGCGAACTCGCAACGATTCGGGAGGCCGCCGAGATGGTCGAACAGATAGTCCCGGACGCAGACCTCACCGTCTCCGACGAGGGCGAACTGCCGTGGACCCAACGTCTCGACATGACGAAGGCGCAAGAAGACCTCGGGTACGACCCCGAGTACAATCTCGAAGACGGGTTCCGCGACTACATCAACGTGCTTCGGGAAGAAAACGGTCTGGACCCCGTCTGACCGGTCACGTCAACCGTCAGTCTTCGGATTTTCGCCGAGGAGGTCACGGATATCGTCACCCGACAGCAGGTCGACGAGGCTCTCCCCGTCGTCGTAGCGGGTCCGTTCTTCGGCCGTGAGATACTCGCCTAACTCGTGTTCGGAGAGCAGTTCTTCGAGTCGTTCGTCGATGTCGTCTGGGTCGTAGCCGGGTATGACCATACACACCAATATGCTCTGTGTTACCTTATATCTCAGTAAGGGTACCGACAGGACGGCACACCTCAGGGATAGGTTCCGGCACCGCCTTTGAGTGTCCCCTCGGTGTCGACCCATCCGTTGGTCGTCTCGTCGAACGTGGCGGACGTCCGCTGGTTGAACCAGTTCCACCCGTTGGCAAAGACGAACCCCCAGTCAGTCTGTCCGTGGAGAGAAACTGAAACGGACACGGTTCCGCGAGTCGGCGCGTCGGCGTCTGCGTAGAGGTGACTCCTGTACGTGTAACACCGTTCTGTCTCGTCGGCCCACGACGGACACTCGTCCTGTGTCACGTCGTTCGCGGGTGTGAGGACGAAATCTGACGCCCACGGGTCGGCCGTGTGGATGCGGCCCTGTTCTAACATCGTGTTCGCGCCGAAGACGTACGTCCCCGCTTCGACGCTCGACGCACGAAGCGAGAGCATCGGTCCGTGCGCTGTCTCTACTATCTGGGTCGTCCAGTCGGCAGACCCGCCGGTGGCATCGGGGACGTTCGAACCATCGTCGCCAATCCACTCCGCTGGGTCCTGAACCACCGCTGCGTCCGCGTACACGTCCGTCAGCGTCTCACCATCTCGCGTCGGAACGGGAACGTAGATGGTCACGTCCGTCAGGTCCGTGTCTGTTTCGACGGCGACGCGGTAGGTGTACGAGTGGAAGTACGACGTGAGTGCCGCGTCGACGACGAAGAGGCCACCACCGATTACGACCGTGAGGACGACGATTGCACCGAGTGCGATACCGACCACCTTTCGGTTCACTTAGACCACCTCCTCGGCGTTCGTCCCCTCGTGTTTGCCCGCCCGTTCGGAAACGTATCCCCCCAGGAATCCGCCGAATGCGGCGATTGTAAGGACCATCACAGTTGCGACGACCAGTGCCGCGGCGATTCCGAAGGGGGAGAGCCCGAACGCGTCGAGGGCGAGACCCGGAAGGTAGAGTGACGTGACCAGTATCATCAAGATGAGGACGACGGACGAGAGCTCGAAGGCGACACCGGCGACGACGACGACGAGGACGGGAACGAAGGCAATTGTCCCGGCAAGCACCCCGGTCCACATACCAGTCCGACGACCATCGAACGCGAGGTAGCCTGCGAGAAACCCGCCGGCGAACCCAGCGAGAACTGCATTCCATCCGAGAAAGACAGCGAGGACTGCACCGAATACCGCACTCGTGACCGGACTCCGCCGTTTCATACAGTGAACTTCACAGCACGACATATTGGACCGTACAGACGGTTCTCAGCCTCTGGGAGCCACGAAACCGTGATAATCAGTCGCTCAGTCGACGACGACGCCGTCGTCTTTCGTGTTCGGCGCACCGACGATGAACACCTCGCCCGCGTCGAGGCAGGTGAGTTGGCGGACTTCGTCGGGTGAGACCACCACCACGTCACCGGATTCGAGTGTGAGCGTCTCCGTCTCGTCTCCCTCGTCGTCGGAGAACGTCATCTCGAACCGCCCCGAGAGCACGTGATAGAGTTCCTCTTGTTCTTCCTGGTAGTGTTTGGTACTCTGCTCGCCAGGTTCGAACACCCAGACCGACGGACGCATCTGTTTCGGCCGGAGTTCGTAGCCGACGGCGCGAACTCGGCCGTCTGCGATGGTATTTTCGTGCAGTTTGAGGTCGGAAAGGTTGACACGGTCGTACATCGTCCCGATGTAGACCGGGTGAAACGTAAATGTGTAGGTGCCTCTGGGGTGTTCTGAGTGCGTTACTGCGTCTGTGAGTACTGTTCGACCCACTCTTGCAGGCTGATGCCCATGGTCGCCTGCGTAATCGCGTTCGAGGAGGCCGAATTCGCGCTCTTGACGAGTTCCGATTCGAGCGTTCGCGTCGGTATCTCGCCGATGAAGTGCGGAATTGCGCGCTGGACGGCGAGGGGACACCCGACTTCGTGAGCGAGAGCGTACCCAGACAGTGAGTGCGGAACCTCCTGTGTCGCGTATTCGGGGTTGGGTGAATCCAGCGTGTCTTCGTCGACGAAATCGACGTACTCGTAGCACTTTCCAACGTCGTGGAGGAGACACGCGGCGACGATGACGTCGAAATCGGGGTCGGCCCCGTGGAAGTCACGCTGTTCTTCTGCCGCGCGGAGCGCGATTCGGGTCACGCCGCGAACGTGCTCGACGTTCGTCACCTCGTGGATATTCCACGCGTAGGGGATGTCGTCGATGTCTCGCCATCCACCGCGTTCGAGGCCGAGACACCACGCGTCGACGACCTTGTCGCGCAAGTCGTCGTCCTGGATGTCGTCGAGTTCCGGGTAGGCGGATTCGACCTGTTCTCGGTAGTCGATGGCGCTCATCCGTCCATCACTCATCCGTCACGTCTTTCTGGACCGTCTCCTGCCCGACGAACCGGGGTCGGTCTTCGAGCGAGAGGAAGTTGTCCACGTCTTCGCGCGGTGCCTTGGCTTTCGGGTGGTCAGGGTCGTAGTCACGCGACGACTCGTGGCCGAGGCCCGCACGGAGCGCGTCGAGACTCTCGAAGTAGAGTTCTGCGACGCCGTCGAACTCGGCGTTCTCGGGGTCCGTCGGAACGACGCGCGCGTAGCGGACGACGCCCGGAATCTCCCGTGCGAGCGGAACGTGTTCGTTGGCCCAGTGGTCGAGGAACTCCTCGTGGGTCATCCCGTCTTTTCGGACGAGGAACGCGGAGTGCTTGTAGAGTCCCGTCGTGTCGCCGTCCGTCTCGTCTTTCTCGACGAACTCTTCACCGATGAGTCGTGGGCGTCGTTCGATGTCGAGGAAGTTGTCCACGTCTTCTCTCGCTTCCTTGGCTTTCCCCTGCGCAGGGTCGTAGTCGCGCGACCCTTCGCTGCCGAGTGCGTCGTGCAGTGCGTCGAGGTCGTCGAAGTAGAGTTCCGCGAGGCCGTCGAACTCAGAAACGTCGGGTTCGGACGGCAGGACGGTCTGATAGCGGACGACGCCCTCTATCTCACGCGCAATCGGCGTGTGGTTGTTCTGCCAATACTCGACGAACTCGTCGTGGCTCATCCCCTGCTGGCGGACAAGCAAAGCTATGTGCTTGTACATGCGTACACCTTGCGGTCCACGTATAGCGGTATAAATCATGAGGTATGCTCGCGTGCCGCGGCCGAGAGAACTCGGCAATGTCTCCGCCTTCTACAACAATTTAATATGATGTTCGTGTCAGGTACAACCATGCCTTTCCACGAGCGGGAGTTCATGAGTGGGACCCGCGGCACGATGGCCGTCGACTGGGAACAACGTATCGACGTGAAGCGGATGCGCGAAGAGCGCAAAGAACGCGCCTTAGAGCGCATGCGCGACGCCGGACTCGGCAGCATGCTCCTCATCGACGACCCCAACATCCGGTACGTCACCGGGCTGGCGATGACCGGCGGGTCGGGCGCGGACCACTACTCACTCTTGATGGAAGACGGAAACGTCGTCCACTGGGACACCGCGGACCACGCGAGCAACCAGCGGTACAACTGCCCGTGGCTGAACGACATCCGATACGCCTGTCCCGGCCTTGGGAACGTCCCGCGTGCCTCTGGCCGTGACTCGGCCCGGTCGTTCCTCATCGACAAGATGGCACAGACCGTCGTCGACGCGCTTGACGAGTACGACCTCACGAACGAACCGATGGGCATCGACACGGGTAACACTGGCCTCATCAACGCGTTCGAATCGAAGGGCGTCGACGTTCGTGCCGCTGAAACCGCGCGCGTGATGGAAGACGCACGAAAGACGAAGACGGAAGACGAAATCGAGTGTCTGCGGCAGGTGGCCGCCATCTGCGAGGCAGGATTCCAAGCAATCGTCGACAACGCGAAGCCGGGGAAGCGCGAATCCGAAGTGTGGGGCGACGCCGTCCGCGAACTGTGGCGACACGGTGCGATGGCCCAAGGCGGGTACATCACGTCGGGGCCGAACACGTGGCCGAAACACCAAGCGAACACTACCGACCGGATGATTCGCCCCGGTGACCTCGTCTACGCCGACTTCTACAACATCGGCTACCTCGGGTACCGCTCGTGCTACTACCGGACGTTCTCGATGGGCGAACCGACCCAAGAGCAGAAGGACGCCTACGACACCGCCCGCGACAACCTCTACGCCGTCCTCGACGAAATCGAACCGGGGAAGACCACCGACGAAATCGCCATGGCGTTCCCCGACATGGAAGGCGAACACGCCGACTGGTACGGTGCCGACGAACACTGGCAGATGACGACGAATCACTGGGCACACGGCCTCGGACTCCAACTGTACGAGGTGCCACTCATCTGGCGCGGCCTCTCGCCCGACCACCCTATCGAAATCGAGGAGGGAATGACGATGGCCGTCGAGACGCAGGAACCCGCCGGCAGACAAGGCGTCCGTGTCGAAGAGATGGTCGTCGTCCGCGACGACGGCGTCGAACTCCTCAGTCAGTGGCCCGTCGAAGAGATTACCGTGGTCGACCACTAGCACTCGATACCACACGGTTCGAGCCAGAACGCACAGTCTACTCAGTTTCTTTATGATTACACACAGCACTGAGATTACTGACACCACTACAATGTTTAGAATTTTCAAAATTTGTTTACATGACCTCCGTTATCGTCTTGATTGCTGGCTGTTGTCGTCCACGGAGGAGGCAGTAATCTATCTCTGATTTGTATCTCTATCTGATATAATGGTGGTCTTCGGCGTGCATCTGAAGTCGGAGAGTGTGCCCAATCCCTCGGGAGGATTGGCTTATATTGAGTCCGATTCGTCTCGGTAGTCGTCCAAGAGGAGACCGAACGTCGCGTCCTCTACCATCCGGAGGTGACGATTGAACGTCGGTTGCGTGATGCCCAACATTGCGGCCACTTCTTGCCCACTCGAATCGCGCGGCCACTCGAAGTATCCCGCCGAGTACGCAGTCTTCAGGACTTCTATCTGGCGGTCTGTCAACTTGTCGTCGACGAGGGCTTCGAGTTGCTGGACGCTTCGAATCGTCCGGGTCGCCACTCGTTTGGCGACCAAGTCAGTGTCCGGATAGACGGACTGGAACCGCTCGACGATACTTCGAACGTTGGCACCGCTGGGAAGTTCGACCACGAGAGAACCGCCGTCGTCGTCAGCGGACGCACTGCGGACGACGGCCCCGAAGTCGGTGAAGAGTGACCCGAACCACCCGTCTGACCGAACCTCGACGACACTCGTCTGGTCACCTCTACTGACGACTTCGACGGTGATGTGCTCGTTGGACACACCGAAGCCTAAGTCGCCTGTGTCGTCTGCACCGTCGCCTCGTTCGAGAGTGTAGTACGTACTCACCGACCCGTCTTGTCGTCGAATCGTTCGCTCGTACTCGACCCGGCAGTTCGTCTCACGGGCCAGTGCGACGAAGTACAATCGCTCGTCGTCGACACCGAACTCCAGTTCGATGGTCTGGTCTGATTCGAGGGCCTGCTTTCGTTCGATGGTCGTGAAGGTGTGACCGATGGACCGACCGAGTTCGGTCAGCACTTGCTGTTCTCGGTCGGTGAACGCGTCCGGGTCGTCCGCGTAGACCACGAGAACACCGTGAACACGCTCGTCGTGGACGAGCGGAATCGCACAACAAGATTGGTAGCCCTCTCGAAGGGCTTGTTGCCGCCATCGACCCCACGACGTCTCTGCGACGATGTTCTGGACCACCTGTGTCTCGCCCGTCTCGGTTGCCCGCCAGGCAGGATGCGTCTCTAGCGTCCGTTCGCTTATCGCGGTGTCCACTGCTCGTTCACCGCCAGTGTTCGCACGACTCACGAGCGTGATGGTATCACCGGTGAGCGTTGGTTCACCAATCCACGCGAGAGAGTATGCATCGCCCGCGACCAACCGTTCACAGACAGCACGTGAGACGTTCGGGTGACTCGTCTCTCTGACGAGTGTCTGCTCGACGTCACGGACCATGGCGTTGAGTCGGCGGAGGCGTTCCGCTCGCGTCGTCTCGCGCTGGAGTTCACGCTCACGTCGTTCGATTGCTCGCTCGCCAACGACGTGGTTCAGTCCCGCTTCGACCCGCGCGGCCAGAATCTGTGCGATTTCTACGTCGTCGGTGTCGAACGTCGCGTCACTGTGACCGAAGACGAGTACACCGCGACCGCTCAGTGGTAAGAACAGTTCGGATTCGACAGTATCGTGCGACGAAAAGACGGTCGTATTCGAGGAGGCGGCCGTTCTGGAGGGTTCGTCTTCGACGAAGACAGACCACAGCGTGTGGTCGCCGGGCGAAATCGAGTCGGGGGTCGAGTGGCGTGAATCGGTGGGTGATGCCGTTGCCGTCGGTTCGAGTGCCCCTTCGTCCTCGTCGTAGAGATAGACGCGTGCGGCAGCGAATTCCAGAACGGTCGTGGCCGTCTCGACTGCCGTCGACGCCACGTCTGTCAACGAATCTGCTTCGGTCAACTGCCTCGTGGCGTCGTGTAACGACTCGAGTGTCTGCTCCCGACGCCGTTGGACGGTCACGTCACGGATGACCGAGACGAGTCTGGTGACGCTCCCAGTGTCGTCGCGGAGCGGATACAGACGGCCCGCTATCCACCGAACGCTCCCGTCTTCTCGCTGGACCCGATACTCGTACTCGTACTCGTCGCGCCCTTCGGCGTCCGGTCGCGCCAACTCTTCCAGCAACTCGTCGAAGTAGTCGGTGAACGCGTCGGCGTCGTCGGGGTGAATCGTCTGCTCGAACGAACGCGGGTCGTCGTACATCTCCGAAACCGGGCGTCCCCAGATATCTTCGTACGCGGGACTGAGGTAGTACGTCTCGGAGAAGTCTGCCGAGGCGAGGTGGATGACTTCGTTTACCGCCTGTGCAATCTGGTGGAATTGGCGTTCGCTCCGGCGGAGTTCTTCTGCTCGCGTCTTGCGCTTCGTGATATCCCGAGAGATACCCAGAACGCGGGGTTTGCCGTTTATCGTCGCCGTCGTCGTGTTTACCTCGTACCATCGGTGGTCTCCGTGTGCCGTCTCGACTAACCACTCGACAGTCTCTGGAGTCCCTGTCTCTGCGACTCGCTGGATAATCTTTCGGGAGCGTTCGTCGGTGTACCCGGCCTCGGTCACGCTCAGGCCGTCGACACCGATTTCTCTGATAGTGTCGAGGTCGTACCCGAACTGGGTGGCGTACGTATCGTTGACGTCGAGGATGTCTCCCGTCTCTGGGTCGAACACCGCGATTGCATCGTTGACCTTGTTGAATATCTGCTCGTACTCACTTGCTCGGTCAGATATCTCGTTCGCGGAGGGTTTCGTCACGCCCGAGAGGTGTTCGAGCACTCGGTCGCAGACCTTGACGGAGTGGTCGGCTGAATCGACCCGCGGGAAGTACGCTGTGACACCGGCGTCGAGTACTTCGGTCGCCACTTTCTCGAATCGAGCGTCGGTCAAGAGGACTGTCACGACCGACGGGTTACGTTCCGAGACGTGACGGAGGAACTCGACGCCCGTCGTCTCACCGAACCGGTCTGTACAGACGACAGCACCGACAGCGGCGTCGTCGAGGTGTCTGTTTGCCTCCGAGAGACACCCCGCACGGAGGACGTCGATACCCTCGTCGACGAAGGCGTCCGCGAGACGGTTGAGTGAAGAATCGTCGGCATCTGCGAGAAGCACGCAATGCGCTCCAGGTGTTGCCGAACTCATACGAATCGTTCACCAACCCTCACGAAAAACCCATCGTCAATCAGACTCGAGGTGAAGTTCAGTCGGACGCCGGCCTGTCGACGTGCGTCTGGACCACTGTTTGACGTCGTCCATCCGTGAATCCCGGAGACAACAGCCACCGACGGCAGGTGGAGGGCCGAAGGCAGGGGGAAAAGTGGTGTCAGAGGCGATGGATGACGTCGAATGAGGAACATCCGTGCCGGGACCATCGCAAGTACACACACGAACCACCCCGTCACAACACTGTCCGCAACATGTATCATCGGTCGTCGGAGAAAAGTACAACACACGTAGTGTCGGTTTGATGATAGGTGGAAACGTTTCGTCGTTTCACCGCAACGTATCATCCAAGTTCCCTCCGGTGTCGTTTCGAATTCGACGGTGCCCCTCTGGCGACGACCACCAAACGTCAGTTCGAGTACACACCACCCATTCGACACGACATACGTAGTACGGACAGTGAGTGGTGCATCGACAAGCATCGTGACTAACGTGTTGGATAACCTACGATAATTCTGGACAACGATGGTCCCGATATGCCCATTGCTGCCCTGCTTCCCCGACGGGTGCGAGTCGCCAACATATCGACGCATACTCTCACACTCGGCACACCGAGAGGCACTGCTGCACGGAGGATGTGATGTCGCGCGATGACGTTCAAGTTCTAATCGTCGGGGGTGGAATCGGTGGCCTGTCACTCGCTGGGTTCCTCCGAGAACGGGGAATCGACCCGGTTCTCGTCACGCAATCCAACACAGTCAGTACCAACGGCGTCGGCGTCCTCCTGTGGAACACCGTGACGGAATTGCTCGAACCCCTCGACATCGTGGACTCCCTCGTGACTGACGGAGCGAACGTCACCGAGTGGGTGATGCGTGATACCAACGGAACCGTCGTCGACAGATTATACACCGACGAGGAAGCGCATCAGTCGTTCACTGTCGTCGACTGCGCGCACCTCCATCACTCGCTTCGTGCTCGCGTCCCCTCACACCTACGCCGGGGTGGACCGACAGTCGAAACGATAGAACAGACGCGCGACGGAGTCGTCGTCGAGTTCAGTAACGGTGTCCGCGAAACGTTCGACGTCGTCGTCGGTGCCGACGGCGTGAACTCACAGGTTCGAGCAGAAATCGACGGAGGACGTGAGACGTTCTCCGGGACGAGAACGTTCGGGTTCTGGGTGGACGAAAGCGTCGAGACGCCTGATGCGGTGACAGAGATTTGGGGGCCAAACGGAAACTCGCTCGTTCTGTACCCCTACGGAAACCGTGCGCTCGCGTGGCTTGCCACCACCGCGACCGAGGGTGTAAGCGACACGTCCCCCGTCACGATGCTGGCCGACCGATTCGACGAGTACGAATGGCTCGTCCCCGAACTCCTCGCGGGAATCGACGACGAAGACGTCTGGTGGGCCGACGAGTATCTCGTCCAAACCGAAACGTGGGCACGCGGGAGGGTTGCACTCCTCGGAGACGCCGCACACGCACTGCATCCAATTGCGGGTGTCGGTGCGACACTGGCCATCGAGGACGCGTCCGTACTGGCGAGCGAGTTGGCAGCGCGAGACGATGCGCTCGAAACCAGACTCGCGGATTACGTCGGGCAGCGCAGGAGTCGGATACGGAAACTGCAACGAAGCGCGCGAATCTCCCCGTCGTTCGTGTTTACCGGCACTCCGTACTTGACACAGGCCCGCGACGCACTCGCAATTCGGTCGACCATGCTCGAAACGACGTTCCGTGACGAGGACGGAGACAGCGACACCGGGAATCTGGGATGACTCCACTCAGACCGAGACGTTCTGTCACATCCACCGACTCGTCCGTGACCGGGACGTCAACGCTTTTGCCGACGTACTGTGTCGGTTCCGACCATGACACCGCGCCCATCCACGTTCTCTATCGTCGCCCGCGACCCGGACCAGAACGCCGTCGGCGTCGCCGTCCAGTCGAAGTTCATCAGCGTCGGTTCCGTCGTCCCGTTCGTGAGCGCAGACGCGGGGGCTATCGCGACGCAGAGTTTCGCGAACGTCGCGTACGGTCCTGACGGCCTCGACTTGCTTCGAGAGGGCCACACCGCCGAACAGGTCGTCGAACGACTCACCGAGGCGGACGACGAAGCCGAGAGTCGGCAAGTCGGCGTCGTCGGCCAAGACGGCAGCATCGCCGCGTTCACCGGCGACGAGTGTTTCGACGTCGCCGGCGACATCCAAGGTGCGACGTACACCGTCCAGGGCAACATCCTCGAAAACGAAGAGACGCTCGACGCGATGGCCGAAGCGTTCGAGACGACCGACGGGGGACTCCCAGAGCGACTCCTCGCGGCCCTGCACGCCGGCAACGACGCCGGTGGCGACAAGCGCGGCGAACAGTCTGCAGCGATGTACATCGCCAAGCCCGAAGGCGGGTACGACGGTGGAAACGACCGCTGGGTGGACGTCCGCGTCGACGACCACGAACATCCGATAGACGAACTCGAACGAGTGTTCAAACTCTACGACATCACGCTTCTCGAACGCGCGGAACCCGACGAGACCATCTCACTCGCGGGGGACACGGCAACGGAAGTCTGTGAGACGCTCGCTGACCTCGGGTTCTACGAGGAGACGCCGAGCGAGGAGTTCGACGATTCAGCGGTGGGGGCACTCGAATCGTTCCGCGGGATGAACAACTTCGAGAACCACTCGCTCGGCGTCCTCGAAGACGCCATCGCTCGTGGCTGGGACGACGCCGCGGGTGACGGCGAAGCACGACTCGTCGAAGCAATCTGGCACGGTCTCTCGCGTCTCGAGAGAAAGTAGTCGGGAACAGTCCGAAAGCAGGTTTTCAGACGCTCAGTCGAGTTTCCCGTTGAGAACCTTTGCCGTCGTCAGCACCGGGTCCCACGTCGGGCTGAACGGCGGCGCGTACGCGAGGTCGAAATATTCCAGTTCGCCGACGGTCGTCTCGGAGTGGAGCGCGGCGGCCACGGTGTCGATACGTTTGGAGACGCCTTCACGTCCCACCATCGCCGCGCCGAGCACCCGCTTCGAGTCGCGGTCGGCGAGCATCGTGATATGAATCGGCTTCGCACCGGGGTAGTAGTGTGCCCGCGACGAGGCGGTGATGGTGACGCTCACCGGGTCGAATCCGGCCTCGCGCGCCTCGTCTTCGTCGATGATACCGGTCCGTGCTGCTTCGAGGTCGAACGCCTTCACGGCAGCCGTCCCTGCAATGTCGCCAACGGGCGTCTCGTCGCCGGCCATCGTCTGGCCGATAGCGCGACCGGCGCGGTTCGCGGTGAGGGCGAGAGGCACGTAATCAGGTTCGCCAGTGACGACGTGTCGCGCCTCGGCGCAGTCCCCAGCGGCGAACACGTCTGCTGCGCTCGTCCGCCCGAACTCGTCGGTGGCGATAGCACCCGTCTCGCCGAGTTCAATACCCGCGTCGTCCGCGAGTTCGGCGTTCGGTGCGACGCCGACGCCGACGAGTGCGAGGTCCACGTCGAAGGTGTCGTCGCCGACGACGATGCCCTCTAGCGTGTCGCCGTCCCCGGTGAACCCGTCGACTGCCGTGTCGAGGTGGAGTTCGATTCCCTTCTCGCGCATGTGGTCTTCGACCTTCTCTGCGACCATCTCACCGAACGGGGCGAGGACGTGCGGGAGCATCTCGAAGAGATGTACGTCGACGCCGTGTTCGGCGAAGGCCTCCGCCATCTCGATGCCGACGTAGCCGCCACCGACGATGCCGACTGCCGAGACGGACCCCGAGCCCATCAGGTCGTGGACGGCTTTCGCGCTATCGAGACTGTGGAGCGTGTGTACGCCGTCGAGGCCCATCCCGTCGAACGGCGGTTCGATGGCACGGGCACCGGTCGCGATGAGCAGTTGGTCGTACGAGAGGGTGACTTCTCCGTCAGGATGCTCGGCAGTCACCTCGCGGGCGTCCGTGTCGATGTCGACAACTTCGTGGTGTAGTCGCAGGTCGATGTCTCTGTCTTCGATGAACTCCTCTGGAGAGACCTGGAGCAGGTCGTCGAACTCCTCGACTGCACCTTTGATGTAGTACGGCATTCCGCACGCCGCGTAGGAGACGTACTCGCCTTTCTCGAAGACGACGACGTCTCGCTCGGGGTGTTCGCGTTTGAACTTCGACGCCGCGCTCATTCCCGCAGCGTCGCCACCGACGATGACTATCGGATCCATATCCGATTGTTGTCGGAGGAGCGGTTAATATATTGCCCTTATTCTACAAGAGCAATGTCGTAATCCGGGTCGAAAAGTCGCCTCGAAGTTACGAAGAGAGTTCTTCGACGACGGAGCGGAGGACTTCTTCGCCGCGCATACCGACGACGCGCTTTTTGGGTTCGCCATCGGCGAAGAAGACGACGTTCGGGATACTCTGGACCTGATAGGCGGCGGAGAGTTGGCCAAGTTCTTCAGTGTCGACTTTCAGCACGACAGCGTCGGTGTCCGCAGCGATGTTCTCGACGATGGGTTCGAGCATCTTACACGGGCCACACCAGTCGGCGTAGAAGTCGACGAGGACGACACCGTCGCGGTCCACGAGCTCCTGGAAGTGTTCGACAGATTCGACGTGAATCGGTTCGTCGGTGACGAATTCGGATTCAGACATGTACTCGTTCGTACTCGCTCGTCCGCCTTAACAGTATTGTTTGTCAAGAACAATTCTACGTCGGCCGAACTCGGTCGTCTGTGTTCGAGTGTCAGAAGAAGTGCCACTGTGCCTCTGTTCGTGTTCTGTCTCTGCAATCCTCAGCGAAGGACCGCAAGAGGAGTGCTGCCCATGTACCTCAGCCGAGGAGGTACTTGAGGGCGGGGCGTTGCTGGACGAACTCCGTCTTCTCGATGATGGCGTCGACGCCGAGGATGCGGCCCGCGGCGAGGGTGCCAATGATGGCGAACATCATGAGACCGAAGAGGTCACCGTTGACGTAGCCGTGCGCCCAGTCGGCGTTCCCCAGGTAGAAGAACACCATCAGGAAGCCGCCGAAGAAGGCGGCGAGCCGGGTGAGTGCTCCGATGAGGAGTCCGAGGCCGATGAGGGTCTGGCCGAGCGGAATCATGAAGTTCGTGAACTCGAGCATCCACGGGGTGCTGCCCGCCCACGCGAGGAAGCCGCTGATGGGACCGCTGGAGTTCATCAGCCAGCCAGCAGCGCTGAACGGTTCTGCCGCGAGGTACTTGCCCATCCCCGCGTTGAGGAACCAGTAGCCCGTCAGGATGCGGACGAGCACGAGCACGTATCCCGTCGCGCCCTGCGAGTAGTCGAAATCCATTCTGTTGCCGAGTATCTCAATTTGTCCAGTTGCGGCCATTGTAATTCACCTTACAACTGAACAGTCGACCCCTGTCAGAATATAAAGAGGGTCTGGTTTCCGAATCCAGAGAATCGAGAACGACCGAAAATCAACGGTTGAGAACCGCTATCCACTGCCTCTGTCTGACACATCCACGAGCGAGAGAGTTACAGTTGAGCGAGAAGGTCACGAGAAATGTCTCGTTCTCGATACACGACTCCACCGTGGTCGTCGGCGAAGGTGTCCGCATCCGTCTCGTCCGAAAACGGGATGAGGTCGTTCCCCATCGCACCCTTGACATCCGTCCCGGCGACGTAGAACAACTCGTCCATCCGTCCGAACGCCTCTGGTTCGAGGTGCGCGTCGATGAACGTCGACCCGCCGTCGTCGTAGAGTTCGTACTCGGCCGAACTGTAATCCGTGAGATATCCAACCGAGAGCGTCCACCCCTCGTTCTCTCTGTCGAAGTTGTAGGCGAACGTCTCCCACGCACTACAGAACCACGCAGGGTTGTCGTGCCCCTCGGGAGCGTTGTCCGCGTAGAAGAGTTGGCCGACTGGGCCGGGGTGCTGTTCGATAATCATTCCACAGACGTCACACTGCTTGTTTCCAGTCAACGCAATCGCGGCGGGTACGTCACCATTGCCGCTTCCACCACCGCCGCCGAGGCACCCTGCGAGGCTGGCGACGCCGATAGCCCCTGTCGCGGAGAGGACAGAGCGACGAGAGACGGTCGAGTCACAGTGCTGGCACAT